>CAMBPW010000063.1 GCA_945869755.1 uncultured Gemella sp. | reverse complement strand
GTAGACATTTCAAAATCTACAAATACTTCGTTCACACTAGCAAGTTCGGTGTCAGATTCCATTTTTAAAATTACAGATTCAGGTTCTACAGTTATTTTATCTATTTCATATTCAGAAGGAAGTTCTCCTATTTGATTTACATTAACTTTTAAAGTTTTTTCTATATTTGAAACGGAAATAGTTAATGTAGTTGAAGTTTTATCCATTTCAATATCTTCTATTTTATTGAAATTTCTGTCGTAAGCAACAATTTTAGCTTCTTCTTTAATATTACTACTAATTTTAGTTTTTGTTACACTTTCAGCTCTAACTGCATAAATATTGTTTATAGTCTCTTCTGCTCCAGAAATTATTACTTTTTCATCTGAAAGTGAAATAGAATTTATTGAATGACCTAACAATAATCTTTCATTTTTTACAGTAGGAGAAATTGTAAATTCTTTAGACACTCTATTTCTAACAGAAACAGTAATTACTTCTGGATCGCTAACAGCTTTTAGTGAACTATCTAAATCTACTATTTCAACTTTTATTTTTTGGTCATCTCCGATGCTAACATTACTAAAATCAAGTTGTACTTTAAACTTTCTATCAACTGTTTCTTTTTGGACTTTAGCAGGTGCACCAGTTAGTTTTACGTCTACGCTATCAGGTATTCCTAAAATGTAATATTTTTCTTTGTCATAATTGACTTCGATAGGAACATCTCTAATCCATGTCGTAGTGTTGTTAGATTCATCTGTTTGTGTGAAAAAATTTGTAAAACTCTCGTTTACCGAGAAAAATAATAATAAAGAAATAACGAGAGAAATTAATTTTAAAGGTAATTTATCATCTTTTGCCATTAAATATTACCTCCAATTTTATTTTTATTTGCTAACCAATTTTTTGATAGGAAATCAATTATTTTTTCATCGTCAAAATCAGGTATTAAGGTTCCAGTCATTGCTATAGAAATTCCACCTGTTTCTTCAGAAACTACAATTATAATAGCGTCAGTTTGTTCCGAAAGACCAAGAGCTGCACGATGTCTAGTTCCATATTTATTGTCGAGATTTCTATTGTCAGAAAGTGGAAGTACACAACTAGCTGATAACAATTTCTTATTGTTTAAAATTAATGCACCGTCGTGTAGAGGTGTTCCGGGTATAAAGACATTTATTAACAGCTCTCTACTAATTTCAGAATTTAGGACGATTCCTGTGTCGGTATATTCATCAAGCCCCGTGTTATTTTCTAAAACTATTAATGCACCAATTCTTCTTCTTGATAAATGACGAGAAGAATTTGCTAATATGTGAATAACACTTTCTTTATTATCAAAATCAACTTTATTTTTATTAAAAATGACATTTAACAAATCAAAACGCCCTAAATGTTCTAGCGTTCTTCTAATTTCAGGTTGAAAAATAATAATAATAGCAAGCACACCCCAAGTAACTAATTGGTCAATAATATAACTCATAGTTTTGAAACCAACTATATTAAACGCAACTTTTAAAATAATAATTACAACAATACCTTTTAATAGCTGAATACCACGAGTACCTTTTAATAATTTTAGTGCGGTATAAATTAAAAACCATACTAAAAGTATATCTATTGCAGATATTATTACTTTAATAGCTGTAATATTAGAAAAATATCCTGCTAACATTTTTTTCAACCCCTTTCTAAAAAATTAAAATAATCCATTAATAATTATAGCACAGTATTAATACGTTTTAAATATTTTTTAAAATAATAAAAAATTTTTTTCAAATAAATGGAAAAAATAAAATTTTAAACGATATATTTATTGTCGAGGCCAAGACAAATAAAAATAAGGAGAAAAAAAGATGACAGTTATTCAAAAAAAATTACGTTTAACATATAAAACAGAAGAAAAAGGAAAACAAGTATCAAAAAATTATTCTTATGAAGTAGACAAATCAGTTTCAAATGAAAATATAAAAGAAGTTGGTCAACTATTAGGAAATTTAATAAAAGATACGATAGAAGATTATACACTAGTAACTACAGAAACATTATAGGAGGATAAAGAATGAATAAAATATTAGTTCTAACATTTAACACAACTGAAAATAAAAATTATCGACTAACGATAAAAAATCCGAAAGACGATTTAACGAAAGAAACGATTAATAATGTTGCTGAAAGAATTATTGCTACAAATATTTTTAGCAACAGCAAACGTACAATCTCTGAATTTAAAAAAGCTATTTATGTAACTCGTCAAGAAACTGTAATTGAATAAAAATAAGAAAGGAGGGGCTAGATTTCAATCTAGCCCACCAAAATGGATATTATAAATATAATTAATAGTGTAGGATTTCCAATATTTGTTTCTCTATTTTTCTTACTAAAATTAGATAATACGCTAAAACAAATAGCAACAAATCTTGAGGAAATGACTAAAATAATTAAAGAATATAAAAAATAAATTAAAAATCTGCTTGTAAAAGGGAGTAACTTAAAAAATGTATTTCAAAGAAATCAATTTTATAAAGTTACTCCCACGTATTTTATTAAGAAAAAACTTATAAACCAAATTGTAAAATAAATAACTTTGACTAAAAAACTTTAACGCTACTTAGCTCTTTGTTTATTTTAATTTAGCTAGTTTAATTAAATATAATTTACTTAAATTTTTTGTTGACAAATTTTAAAATAAGTTGTAAAATAAAAAGTGTCTTTAGGTGAACTTTTTAAATTTATTTTGTTCTTGCTTTTAAATTTAACTCTCTAAAACTTAAAAATTATAATTTTAAGCGAAATTTAAAAAGAATAATAATGCATTTTATAAACACTAATAGGTAGGTAATTTTTAGATTTTAACGACAGACACAATTATTAAGTGCAAACTCCTGGAAATATTCGCCTAAAGAACATATTCATAATATTTAATCCTTATGAATTATATTTATATATGAAGTAACACCTGAAATTTTTATTTTAGGTGTTTATTTTTTATAAAACCACTCTTCCAACTATACGCAAATCATTATATTCTTCAATTTCAATATCTGAATATTTTTTATTTAGAGAAACTAACCTAACTTTACCATTTTTTTTATATAATTTTTTTAAATACGCTTCTCCGTCTAAAATAAACGCACCTATTTGTCCGTTTGATAATTAGGAGAAACTACTATTAAATTATTGACTTTTTAATATTGATATTTTAAAATAGTGTTAGAGAAGATAAACAAATCATCTCATCAACAGCTTATAAGCCTTAAAAGTCTATTGTAATGATAGAAGTATATTAGAAGCACAATATACTGCTTGGCAGAGCCTAAAAACTGTTCCCTAGCGATGAGCCTAAGAAGCACAAAAGGGAGTTAGCTACTAAATAGTGGTTAATTGTTAACTCCGTTCGGTAGTTTTGCACCGTTCCGTGCTTGTTTTTTATTTGTGGAGATAATATGAATATTGATTTTTTAGAATTATTAAATGATTATGATAAAAATTTTTGTAGAAATAAATGTTATATTCTAACTAATTACAGTGAAAAACCTTTTGAAATAATTTTTAATATTTCTGATTTACATCATTTATTCGGTATTCATAAGATTAGTGATATAAAATCAATGAATTGGATAGCAAAAGTTAGAAGTAATAACTTTTCTTTGGAAACTTATTCTAAAAAAGATCTTATTAATATAATTCCTAGAATAGAAAGCTACTATTTTTTAAGAGAAATATTTATTGAAAATAAAGTTAATACTCTTATTTTGGAAAAAGATATTAATAAAAATACAATGAAACTTAGTTTAGTTTTTTCTGCAAATAATTCAAAACAAAAATATGTTGTTTTAGGGTTAAGAAAAGATAAAAGAGGATATTATAGACCTGTAACTCTACATGTAAGCAGAGTTGATAAATATAGAAGTTGCAGAAAAACTAAAATAATTAATATAGAGTGGATTTAAAGTCAATCACAAAGATTGGCTTTTTTATTTTAAATAGGAAGAGTAATTATAAAACCACTCTTCCAACTATACGCAAATCATTATATTCTTCAATTTCAATATCTGAATATTTTTTATTTAGAGAAACTAACCTAACTTTACCATTTTTTTTATATAATTTTTTTAAATACGCTTCTCCGTCTAAAATAAACGCTCCTATTTGTCCGTTGTTGATGTCTTGAGTTTTGTTAATATATACAATTTCGTCATTTTCAAAAAGTGGGAGCATACTATCTCCGTTTACTTTAAGAGCTATATCGTGTTTTGGAGCTATACCTTCAATTCTTATTTGTTCAACTGGTAAATCTTCGATATAATTTCCAGTACCTGCTGAAATACTTCCATACAAATTTACATATGAATAAACTACTGCACTTTCACATAAAATATTTTGTTTTTCAAGTTGCTCTTTTGCATAATTAATTACATTTTGTTGCCTTTTTGGGCTAAGTTCGTTATAGATATTATTTATTTCAGAACAATTATCTTTATCAAAACCATTAATATCCCAACCAATTAAATATGTCGGACTACATTTTAAAAATTTTGCTAAAATTTCAATTTTTTCTTTAGGAATATTTGTAATAATACCACGTTCATATTTGTGTAAATTTTGTTTTGATAAATTTGTTAAAGTTCCAAGTTCTTCTAAAGTATAATTATTTTTCAATCTTAGCTTTTTTATTCTTGCACCTATTGACATAAAATCACCTCTTAAAGAAATTGTAACATAATTTAACTTTTTAAGCAACTTTACAAACAGAGTATCTTGACAAGTTAAAAACAAAGTGCTAATATGTAATTACAAGGAATTAAATCGTGAAAAACGGAATTTTTTTAAAGAAAAAGTAACTTTAAAAGCTACAAAAAAGAGAAAGGATTTAATAATTATGTACTACATACACACAAAACACTACATAAATTATTTATTAAAAAATGCACATAGATTGTACTCAGAATTAATATTAAAAGAAAGTGAAAGAACTTGTTGTTTAGTAGGATTTCTTAAAGATGATGAAAAAGAAAAATTGTATAGCGACATAGAAACTACGATAAAATTTTATAATGATTTGCCCATTATTAAAAAAGATATTTTTGTATTAAGATTTTTAAATAACAAACTTTTAAAAGAAGTAGCAAATATTACACACTATTCAGAAACGAGAGTAAAAACTATAATAGCTGAAGAAAAAGAAAAATTATTAAATATGCTGGAAATAGATAATTAAAAAATGTGTTATTAATTTATTGTAATAATAGTGAAATACATTGACTTTTTTTCTAATGAATGATATTATTTAGCTGTACCGATATCCTTATCCGTTAAGGAAAAGGTATTTAAGGAGCAAAAAGCCTTATTCGTTAAGGACGGACTAAAGCACTTCTATTAATTTAGATGTGCTTAATTTTTTATTAGAGGTATAGATTGTGAAAATTGAAATATTAGGCGTATACCTTGTAGATTTCAAACAAAATTTTGGTGGAGAATTTTCGGGTAAACATTATGCTTTAGTTATTAGTGAAAAATCTAAAAAAGATAATACTTTGTTAGTTGCTCCAATAACTAGTAAGAAATCTGGAAAGAAGTATAGAGGTGGAATAACTATTGATTGTAAAAAATACCAAGAAAATCCACAGTGTGCAAAAGCGTTCATTAAAATAAGAAAAATAAGAGAAATTGATTCTAAACGGATATTAGGGAATAAAAAATATACTTTAGATGAACAAGATGTTCGTAGTTTTATTGCGAGTTTTAATAAATTTTTCTCATTTTAGAGTAGTTAGTAGCTACTCTTTTTATTTTTTAAATAAGAGAAATCTAGTAATATTCATAGGATGATTTTGAGAAATAGATATTTGTACATAATAGTTTTTATAAACGGACATATTATAAAAATTTTAAATGAGAAATAATTAGTGAATTTTATTTTCTTTCTGAATACAAAAAAATCCAGGAGTTATAACTTCTGGATTTTTCATTATTTTATTAAAAATTTTTAATATTACTACTTAACTACATTA
>CAMBPW010000062.1 GCA_945869755.1 uncultured Gemella sp. | reverse complement strand
TATATGTTTAAAAATATTCAAAATATACCTAAGTAAATAGAGATAATTAGACGATATAGTTTATTGATTTTGGAAATATAATAAACTTTAAGTGAGCGACTCAAAAAATTTATTTCTTTGAAATTATGATTTTTGAGTCGCTCCATTTTTATTTTATAGTAAGTTATTAACTAATATTTTATCAATTTTAATCTTTATAGTTGTTTGATTTGTATAAGTTACCATTCCTTCTTTTGCCCCAGATATTTTTTTTACATATTTTATTAATGTATAATCTACATTTACATAACTTTCATTTTTATTTTTTGAAAAATATCCAGCAAGCATCGCCGCAACTTTTATAGTGTCATTATCAGGACTATTAGAGAATATTACTACATGGCTTCCAGGTATATCTTTTGCGTGAAACCATAAATAGTTTTTATTTGCAAGTTTATGTGTTATCGTTGAGTTTTGAATATTGTTTTTTCCAACATATATTTGGAAGTCATTGTAATTTACTATAGTATATTTTGTCTTTTTATTTTTTTTACTAATTTTTGTTTTTAAATAACCTTGATTAATTAATTCTTCTTTTATTTCTTCAATGTCTGAGTTGTTTGCATTTTCTAGTTGAACATTTATATTTTCAAAATATTCAATTTCATTATTTGCAATTTCTAGCTGTTCTAAAATATTTTTAATAGTTCTTTTATTTTTTTTACTAATATTGAAATATTTTTCAGCATTTTGCTCTATTGTTAAATTTTCATCAAGTTCAATAGTTATTTCTTCTAAATTCTCACTATAAAAATTTTGCAATTTAACTTCTTTAGGAATATATTTTTTGAATAAGTAGTTGTTTGCTAGAAGTAGTTGCCCTTTAAGTTCGTTTTTATCATCATTTTTTATAGTTTCTAATTCTTTTTTCAAAATTGTAACTTTATTATTTAAACGATTAATTTTATTTTCTACAAATAAATATATTTTTTTATTAGTTTGTTTGTTGTTATTTAATTTAATATTATCTAAATAGTAAAAATCAAGTAATTCTGAATAATTATCAAATTTAATGACCTCTTTTACATCTGCAATATTAAAAAAATAAAAATCTTTTTTATTTCCATTCTCAAAATATGTAGGTTCGTTTAGAATTTCAAAGTTGTTAATAAAATTAGAAAAATTATTAATGTTTTTACAATAATTATTAATTAAACTAGAAACACCATAAAAATTATTCATTAAAAATTTTTTATCTTCCTCATTATAAACTATATTTAACGAATTTTTATCAAATGGATTGTACTTTTCTTTTGTAGGTGGTAATTTATATTCTATATTAGCTATTGTAGAACGTGAATATTCAATGTCATAATTGTTTTTTATTGCATCAATAATAATTTTATTACTATCCGTTAAAATAATATTTGCATGTTTCCCCATCAATTCTATAATTAAATAAAAATATTTTTCATATCCTAATTCGTCATTATTTTTTATATGAATAAAAATAATTCTATCGTTATTAATTTGTTCAAAGTTTAATACATATCCATTAGATAAATATTTTCTAAGAACTGTACAAAAATTTGATGGTGTTTGAGGATTTGTATAATTACTTTTTGTAATGTGTATTCTTGAACTTTGAGGATTTGCAGAAATTATTAGTTTTTTATTGCTATTTTTTCTTATCGTAAAAATAAAATCGTTATTAGAAATATTGTTAATTTTATTTATTTTACCAAATTTTAATTGTTCGTTAAGTTCTGCTACAATTTTTTTTGTAAAAAAACCGTCAAAAGCCATATTTTTCTCCATTCATTTTTAGTTCTCAAAATATTTTATCATATATGAAAATTTTAGTGTATATAATAGTTTCATTTTTTTGAAATTTATGTTATTATATATGTTAAATAAATTTTTTCAAAAGGGTTAAAAAATAATGACAGAGAAAGGACTACTAATTGTTTTATCAGGACCTTCTGGTGTAGGGAAAGGTACTGTTAGAAAAGCAATATTTGAAAATAGTGTAGATTTTGAATATTCTATTTCGATGACATCACGTTCTAAAAGAGTTGGCGAACAAGAGGGTGTCGATTATTTTTTCAAAACGAAAGAGGAGTTTGAAAAATTAATAGAGCAAGGTGAACTTTTAGAATATGCAAAATATGTTGATAATTATTACGGAACGCCAGTAAAATATGTCCGTGAAACTATGGATAAAGGGAAAGATATTTTTCTTGAAATAGAAGTTCAAGGAGCAGAACAAGTTAAAAATAAAATACCTGATGCGCTATTTATATTTTTAGCACCACCAAGCATTTTAGATTTAGAAAATAGACTAAAAGGTCGTGGAACAGAAAGTGATGAAGTAATTAAGGAAAGAATCAAAAAAGCTAGAAAAGAAATTCAAATGATGTATTTATACGATTATGTTGTTGAAAATGATGAAGTTGAGTTAGCCGTTGAAAGAATAAAAGCTATTATAAAAAGTGAACATTTGAAACGTGAGCGTGTAGAAATGAAATACCGTAGAGCGTTATTAGAATTAGAACTAGAAGAAGTATAGGAGAAAATTATGTTATATCCAAAATTAGATGTTCTTAAAGAACAAGTAAATTCAAAATATATGTTAGTATCACTTGCAAGTAAAAGAGCGAGAGAGTTATTTGCTAATCCAGAAAGTGAAAAATTAGAAAAATATAATTCCCACAAAGAAGTAGGTAAAGCATTAGAAGAAATTGCTGCCGGGAAAATAAATGTTTTAAAATAATGGGTTATATGTTATAATGAATAAGATTTACTTTTGATGTAATCGCACTGAAAGGTGAGGAAAGTCCATACTCGCACTGACTGAGATGTCAGTAGTGTTCGTGCTAAACTAAAAAATAAGTTTAGGTACTTAAAAAAGTAACGGCAGACAATTTTACCTAAGTACGAAGTATATGGTAAAATATATCTTGAAAGTGCCACAGTGACGTAGTTTTTATAGAAATATAAAAAGTGGAACGCGGTAAACCCCACGAGCGAGCAATTCAAATTTTGGTAGAAGCACTTATTTCGTAGAAATGAATATAGAAATAGGAGATAATATTTATCTAGACAGATGATTACAACTATTTTTACAAGAGTTCTAGTTGCTCGTTATAGTAAGAATAGATACAGAATATGGCTTATGATAAAGTAAATAACTAGCAAGGCTCAGAAGAGCCTTTTTATTTTGATAATTAGACTATATGTAAAAAATTATAGGAGAAAGAAAATGCAATATAATTTAGTAGCGACATCACCTATGGGTCTTGAATCAATTGTAGCAAAAGAAGTTCAAGAATTAGGTTACGAAACAAAAGTAGAAAATGGAAGAATATATTATTCTGGAGATAAGAGAGCAATTGTACGTTCAAATTTATGGTTGAGATGTGCAGATAGAGTAAAAATTGTTGTAGCAAAATTTCCGGCATATACATTTGAAGAATTATTTGAAAAAACAAAAGCTATAGAATGGGATAAATTTTTGCCAGAAGATGCAAATTTTCCAGTTGACGGAAGAAGTCATAAATCAAAATTATTTAGTGTTTCAGATTGTCAATCAATAGTAAAAAAAGCTATTGTTGAAAAAATGAAAAAAAGCTATGGTGTAACTGGGTGGTTAAAAGAAACTGGAGCGAGATACAGATTAGAAATAATAATGTTAAATGATGAAGCAACAATACTTCTAGATACATCAGGAGATGGATTACATAAAAGAGGATATAGAACAAAACAAGGAACAGCACCATTAAAAGAAACTATGGCAGCCGCAATGGTAAAATTAACAAATTGGACTGGAGAAACTCCATTTTATGATCTATTCTGCGGATCTGGAACGCTGTTAATAGAAGCTGCGATGATTGCACAAAATATAGCTCCTGGAATAAATAGAAAATTCGATTTTGAAAAATGGCATTGGATACCAAAAAAATTAGTAGAAGAAGAAAGAAACAAAGCAGAAGAATTAATAGATTATGACAAAGAATTAGAACTTTATGGTTCTGATATTGATCCTAAAATGATTGAAACTGCACAAAATAATGCAGAAGAAATAGGGCTTTCTGGAGTAATAGAATTTAAACAAATGACAGTTTATGATTTTGTTGCAAAAAAAGAAACTGGATGTATAATAGCAAACCCGCCGTATGGAGAACGTATTGGAGAAAAGCAAGAAGTAGAGAAGATGTATAAATTTTTAGGCGAAGCATTAAAAGATAAAAAATATTGGTCGTTATATTTATTAACATCATACAAAATGTTTGAACACATTTATGGTAAAAAAGCGACAAAAAGAAGAAAATTATTTAATGGTTCTATAGAATGTACATATTATCAATACTGGGGAGAAAGATTAGTAAATAGTAATTAAAATTGTTGACAAATTTAGTTAACTAAAATAAAATAACATTAATGTATTATAGAAAAATAGGAGATTGTTATGCATTTAACAAAAAGTACGGAACAAGCAACTTTTATAATGCTTATGTTATATTTACAAGATAGAAGAATATATTTGAATTCAAAAGAAATAAGTGAACGATTAGATATTTCTCCTACATATTTAAAAAAAATAATGAGAAAACTTGTAGTTAATGGCCTAGTTAAGGCTAACACAGGTGTAGGTGGCGGATATAAATATTGTAATAAAAAAGTGTCATTTTATGATATTTATAAAGCTATAAATGGAAAAGTAGATTTATTTGTATTAAATACAGACTACATTTCTAAAATTTTTAAAGGTGCAAAACATATAGAAAGTAGATATAATGAGTATTTAAAAAGAATAGACTCAATAAATATATCTTTAAAAAAGGCATTAGAAGCTGTAACTATAGAAGATATAGCTAAAGAAATTCTTAAAAGTTCTGCTAACGTAAGATTAGATTGGAATAATTGGGAAAAAGAATTTGAAAGAGTTTATAAAGAATTAAATTTAAAAAAATAAATTTAAAAAGAAGAATGTATCTTTGTTTGATACATTCTTTTTTCTTAAATTTAATATTAAAATAAAAAAATAATATTTGCTATTAACAATAAAAATTAATCGAAAATCTATTAATTAAATATTTAATATCGCAAATATTATTACTTTATGATATACTTTTAAAGTAAAATAATTAAGGAGTATTAGAGTATGAATAATATAGAACATTTATTTAATATTCTAAATGAACAATATAAATTAAATATAGTAGTTAATAAAAATTATACTATGGCATTTACTCATTCTTCGTTTATTAATGAACAAAATATTTTAAAAAAACATGAACATTATGAAAGGCTTGAATATTTAGGAGATGCAGTTTTAGAATTAACTGTTAGTGAATATTTGTATAATAAATTTCCTAATATGCCAGAAGGAGAACTAACAAAATTAAGAGCTTCCACTGTTTGTGAACCTACTTTAGTAAAATATACTAAAAATTTACAGTTCGACAAATATATTTGTTTAGGAAAAGGTGAAGAAAAATCTGGCGGAAGAAATAGAGGAGCATTATTAGCTGATATTTTTGAAGCATTTATCGGTGCTTTGTATTTAGATAAAGGAATAGCAGGTGTAAAATCATTTTTAGATCAAACTTTATTTTTAGAAATTTCTAATAATGATGATTTTTTATTTGTTGATTACAAAACTATATTACAAGAGTTTGTATATAAAGAAAAATTAGGAGAAATCAGTTATGAATTAATTTCTTCTACAGGACCTGCACACGATAAAACATTTGAAAGTTGTGTAATTGTAGGGAATAAAAAAATTGGTTCTGGAATAGCGAAAACAAAAAAAGAATCTGAACAACTTTCAGCTAAAGAAGCATTAACAAGTTTAAAATATTTTTAGGAGATTTTACAATGAAGCTAAAACAAATTGAATTGCAAGGATTCAAATCGTTTCAATCAAAATCTACTTTTAAAATTGATAGTAATTTAATAGGAATAGTAGGTCCTAATGGTTCTGGAAAAAGTAATATTATTGACGCAGTTAGATGGGTTTTAGGAGAACAATC
>CAMBPW010000061.1 GCA_945869755.1 uncultured Gemella sp. | reverse complement strand
CCCTTTCGTTCCAAGGTTTCTAGGCTTTTACGAGCAGTGCGACACACTCGACGTGCGGAGTTCCTGGGAACATATCTATAGGTTGAATTATTTTTATTTTATATTTTTTCGTTAATATTTTTAAGTCTTTCGCCAATGTTGATGGATTGCAACTAACATAAACTATTTTTTTTGAGTTTAGTGTTAAAAGATGTTTTGCTAAATTTTCTAATCCTGTCCTTGGTGGATCTACTATTACTACATCAAAATTTATTCCTTTCTTTTTGAATGTAGGTATTTCTTTCGTAGCATCCCCTGCAAAATACTCACAATTTTTTAAATTATTAAGTTCGATATTTTCATTAGCATTTTTTATCGCTTCTTCAACAATATCTATTCCGTAAACTTTGTTACAATACTTGCTTACATATTGTCCAATAGTCCCAACACCACAAAATGCATCTAAAACTACGTCATTTTTTTCTAATTTTGCAAATTCTACTACTTTATCATATAAATTTTTAGTTTGTAGTGGGTTTAATTGAAAAAACGAATTTGCTGATAATTTATAGTTTATATCTCCTATTTTTTCGATAATATAATCTTTTCCATAAAGTAAAATATTTTCTGTTCCCATTACTAAATGATCTTTATCGTTTGTAATGTTTAAAACTATACTTTTTATTATTTTTTCTTTTTTTAGTTCTGCTACAACTTTATTTAAGTTTTCTACATTTTTTGTATTAGCTATTAAAACAACTTGAACATCTCCATTGTAAAAAGATGTGCGTGTTGAAATATATTTTATCCCTTTAAATCTTTTTGAAATTGATACGGGAACTTTAAATTTTGCTATGTACATTTTTATTAGTTCTGTAACTTTATTTCCATTTTCGTGTTGTGCTGGACAATTTTTTATATCAACAAGTTCATTACTTGCTTCTTTGTATAGCCCTGCAACTACTTTTCCATTTTTTATAGCAACTGGAAATTGGTTTTTGTTGCGATAGTGAAATTCTTTCGGACTAGGTATAGTTTTTTCTATTTTATTTTCTATATTTTTTACATTCAAATATTTAGTAAAAGCATCTATAACTATGTTACGTTTAAACTCTAACTGTTTATCGTATGATACGTGTATTAATCCGTAAGCTCCACTTTCTAAAAATTCTCTTTTTATATTATTTACTCTATATGGACTTTTTTCTTTTATACTTAATAATTTTGCTCTTATATATTTATTATTTTCTTCTTCAATTTCACAATTAACTACTTCATCTGGCAAAGCACCTCGTACAAAAGTTATTTTTTTTCGGTAATAACCTATACCTTCTCCGTTTATTCCTATTTTTTTTATCGTTAATAAAATTTTTTTACGCATTTTGTCCTCTCAAAAAAAAGACGATAATATCGCCTTACTACTTTATTGTTTTTATTTCGTTATCTAATTCTTCTACTAATGCAATTAGTCGGTCTATTTGTGTTAAATCTAATTTTTCTGGTTCAATATTTTCAATTTCACTTGCAAAATCTTCAAATTTGTTTTTTAATTGTTCTAAAATGTTGCTAGTCATTTATTTCTCCTCGTTTTTTAACTGATACAATATATTATATTATAAATATTGCAAAAATGCTATAATTTTTGTAAACTAATAATAACAACTATAAAGGAGATTTATTATAGTTTATGAATTTATCACAATATTTAGAAAACACAAATATAAAAAGTTTAATAAATAGTATTATTAATTTTTTTAGTGAATATAATACTATATATGCTTTTTATATTATTAATACACTTATCGTTCTTACAATAATATTTCTTGAGTTTCAAAATGCTTCTAGTTCGTGGGCATGGATTTTATTACTTCTTTTAATACCTTATTTAGGATTAGCATTATATTTAATTTTTGGTAGACCTATTTATCGTGAAAAAATTTTCCCTTATGCGGTTATTGAAAAAATAGAATATCAACAAAAATTAATTAATAGAAAAGAACCTTTTAACATATTAAAAGAAGAGCCTATTTTATACAATAATAAAAAGTTAATAGAATTAAATTATACCTCAGATCAAGCATTTTTAACAAAAAGAAATAATATAAAAATAATAACTTCAGGAAAAGAAAAGTTTGAATTATTGTTTGAAGATATAAAAAATGCAAAAAAATATATTCATATTCAATACTATATTTTAAAGAAAGATAATATTGGAAAAGAATTATTTGCACTTCTTGAAAAAAAATTATCAGAAGGTATTAAAGTTAATATTTTATATGATGATATAGGATCAAGAACATTAAACAAATACACTTTAAAAAATTTAAATAAAGCCGGGGCAAAAACAAAAAGTTTCTTCCGAGCTACTTTTTCACTTATTAATTTGCGACTTAACTACAGAAATCATAGAAAAATAGTTGTAATAGACGGGAAAATAGGATATACTGGCGGTTTTAATGTAGGCGATGAATATTTAGGTCATGATAAGTATTTTGGGAATTGGCGTGATACTCATTTAAGAATAGAAGGTGATGCAGTCGCATCGTTAAACTTCTCTTTTATAAACGACTGGAATTCTCAAATATTAAAAAATAATTCAAACGATCTCTTAAATTTAACAGAAGAATATATACAAAAATATAAAAAAGTTGATAATCATGTCCCTATGCAAATAGTTACATGTGGCCCAGATAAAAAATTAGAACAAATAAAATACGGTTATTTAGATATGATAAATAGAGCAAAAAAATATATTTACATTCAAACACCCTATTTTGTTCCTGACGATAGCGTTATGGACGCTCTGAAAATTGCAATTATGTCAGGAGTTGATGTTAGGATTATGATTCCAATAAAAGGGGATCACATTCTAGTAAGATGGGCAAATTATTCTTACGCTGGTATTTTAGCAAAAATGGGAGCAAAAGTTTATGAGTATAACAACGGATTTTTGCACGCAAAAAGTATAATTATTGATGATGAAGTTACAAGTATAGGAACTGCAAATTTTGACAATAGAAGTTTCAAATTAAATTTTGAAGTAAATTGTTTTATTTATGACGATAAAACTACAAAACAATTTAGAGAAATATTTGAAAAAGATGTAAAAAATTCAAAAATTTTAACGATAGAACAGTATAAAAAACGTGGAATTTTAATTAGAATTAAGGAAGCTATTGCACAATTAATAACACCGATATTATAATTTTTATTGAGTTTAAAATTAAAATATGGTATATTATTAAAAGTTAGTTAATTACTTAGGAGGCAATTATAAAATGAAAAAATTTAAAAAAGCAGTATTACCAGTTATATTATCTGCATCAGTAATAACACTTGCAGGTTGTTCACAAGGTAGTAGTGAAAATTATGTAAGTACAAAAATCGGAAATGTAACACAAAAAGATGTTTTGGATTACATAGGAAGCCAACAACTTTCAAAATCAGCAGTAAACTTAGCTACAAGAAAAATATTATTAGACAAATATGGAAAAGAAGTAGACAGTGCTTATATTGACAAAGCATACGAAAAAATACAAGCTCAAAATGGTGGAAAAGAATCATTTGAAGCTCTATTATTACAACAAGGACTAACTGCTGATAAATATAAAGAAGATTTAAAAATAAAAGTTACTCAAGCATATATGATTAACGAATATGCTAACATAACTGAAGAAAAAATTAAAGAGCAATATGAAAAAGAGAAAAAACAATATAATATCGCACACATTTTAATTTCTGTGAAAAGTGATAGCACTCCAAACGGAATTAGTGAAGAAGACGCTAAAGCAAAAGCTGAAGAAGTTTTAGCAAAAATAAATAGTGGAGAAGATTTTGCAACACTTGCAAAAGAATACTCTACAGATTTATCGAATTCTTCTAATGGTGGAGAATTAGGTTGGTCTGCAAAAGAAAATACATCTTTCGTTTCTGAATTTGCAAACGTAGCATATTCATTAAATAAAGGAGAAGTGTCTGAATTAGTTAAAACTCCATTCGGATACCACATAATTAAAGTATTAGATACTAAAGAAGTTCCTTACAATGAACTTAAAAATGAAATAGTAGAAAAACTAGCACACTCTGCAGTAACATCAGATCCTACTGTTTACAGTAAATCATTACAAAAATTATTTGATGAGTATCAAGTTAAAGGAGATACAAACGAAATTAAATCTTATATAAGTGGAATACTTAATACAACTAAATAAAATAAAAAAATTCGTGGTGTAAACCACGAATTTTTTTATTTTATTTTTTCCATTTCAACATTAAATTCTTCTTCAGTCATATAACTAGATATTGCTCCTGTTCTTGTAGTAGTTATCGTTGCATAATTAGTAGCAAACTTAGCAATATCATTTAATTTTTCTTCAGAAACATTATTAATGTCATCAACCAATAATAATTTTGATAAAAAGGCTCCTGCAAAAGAATCACCTGCTCCAGTAGTATCAATTACATTCACATTTGGAACATTATTTATAGATACATTTCCATTATTATATACTTCTGCCCCGTTTTCGCCTTTAGTATATAAAACATATTTTATATGAGAAAAATCATTATTTAATGCTTCCTCAATATCTACTGTGCCAGTTAAAAATTCTAACTCATTATCAGCTACTTTTAGAATATCAACATACGGTAAAAATTCTTTTATAGTATTAAGATATATTTCTTTACTTTCCCAAAGATTAAATCTTAAATTAACATCAAAGCTAATTAATATTCCTAATTTTTTAGCCTTTTCTAATAAAATCAAATGACTTTCCTTAGATTCTTCTTGGATTGCAATACTTGCAAAATGTATAACTTTTATTTCACTAAAATCTACTTTTTCAACATCTTCTTTACTAATCTTTAAAGCTGAAGAACCTTTGAAATAAAAACTAAAAGTTCTATCTCCTTTATCATCTAAAGCGACAAAAGCAAGTGGTGTAAAAGTATCTTGCTTTCTAGTTACATATTTACAATCTACATTTTCTTTTTGTAAAATATCTTCAAGAAAATCTCCAAATCCGTCTTGCCCAAGAGATGTTAACAAATAACTTTTATGTCCTAATTTTCTAGTTGCACAAGCTACATTTGCTACACAACCACCTGCTTCTTTTTTAAATCCTGGAACTTTATCTATCGTTCCTGTTTCAGAACCTATAAAATCTATTAACATTTCTCCTATACATAAAACAGCCATTTTAATTTTCTCCTAAAATATTTATTGCATCTAAACTATATGCTTCATAATTAGTAGATTTAATTTTAGTTTTGTGATTTTTTGGATAATACCGAGATGAAAATGAAAATTCCCCATCATTTGCCAAAATTTCGATAGAAGAATTATCAAATATAATTTCAATATTTCTTAAATCTAAATCTACTATTCTATTATCTCTACCATATCCCGTTTCGTTTAATAGTATTGATAATTTACTATTATAATAATTAATTTCTAATTTATCAATAGTTATAGAAAACTTCTCTCCATTTTTTTGTTTAAAATACCAGCTTTCCATTTCAAAAGTGTTATCTTCTATTTTTTTAGCAAAAAGTTTTTTTACAGAAGAATGAATAGATTGTCTTAATTTTCCATTTGAAAAATTAATAACTCTAGGTATAGTCAAACAATTTTGATAACCAAATTTTGATGTTGGATTTGTATAGCTACTATCAGGCACATACATCCAAGCATACATAACACGATCCCCATTCTCATCTATAAAAGTTTGAGAAGCATAAAAATCATGTCCAAAATCTAATATATTAAAATCTTTTATTTTTTCTAAACTTTCAATTCCCTCTTCAACAACAGTATACCCAATTTGATAAACATTTTTGTTAGCTGGGTACATATTTGCAATTCCTTGTGGAGAAAATAAAAACAATTCTTTTCCATCAACTTCAAAATAATCTGGACATTCCCACATATAGCCTAAATTTTTATTAGAATATACTGTTTTAAAATATTCCATATTTTTATAAATTAACAAACATCCATAGTCGTTACTATCTCTAGCCCCAAGTACTAAATAGCTATCTCCGTTTTTTTCGAAGATTTTTGGATCTCTAACGT
>CAMBPW010000060.1 GCA_945869755.1 uncultured Gemella sp. | reverse complement strand
TCAAATTTTTCTTTTAAATAAGCTTTTTCTTCTTCACTTACTTTATATGTACTATCATTATTTGAACTACTTGTAGTTTCATTACTCTTACTACATCCTGATAATATCAACGCAAAAGATAGTGCTAATATTAAAGCGAAAACAGAAAAAACTTTTTTTAAGTTTATATTAAAACTATTCATTAAATGTTTCCTCTCTTAAATTTTTAATAATAAGATTATACTACATAAAAAATAATTTTACTAGGCTAAAGTTTAATATATCATCAATTTGTAATATAATAAAAAGGTAAAGCGACTTAACAAAATAATAATTTAAAAAATTTAATTTTGCCTAAGTCGCTCTCATTTATTTTTACTACATAAACTATTTAACTACTACTGCTGTTCCTACTACAGACACAAAAAGCATAGAACCACCTTGTCCACCAATACTCTCTACATCCACACTTAGTCCAATTACAGCATTAGCTCCTAATTTAGCTGCGTTTTGTTTTAATTCTTCTAACGCTTGATTACGTGCCCTAATAAGTTCTTCTTCATATCCTGCACTACGACCACCAAAAAAGTTTCTAAGTCCTGCTCCGATATCTTTTATAACATTTATTCCTGCTACTACTTCTCCTGTAGCTAACCCTTTATATTCGACTACTTCCATTCCCGGAACAGTGTTTGTTGTTGTTACTATCATAGGTATTCTCCTTTAATAATTTTATTTTATTGAAATCTAAAAAACTATATTTTACATTTTTTATTTGCTAAGATTAAACATTTTGAATAATACTATTATATATATTGTCAATATTTATTTAAAAATATTTTTAAGATTATAAATTTATTAATTTATTAATCTACAATTATATCTACTACTTCTTCTAAAGTTGCTCCTAAGAAATAAGAGTTGATATCTTCTTTTTCTAAAACTTTAGTTACTTCTTCTTTATTATATTTAATTCCAACTAATTTATTAGCTATATCTTCTACGTCCATAACTCCGAAGAAATCTCCAAAGAATTTAACTTCGCTAACAATTCCGTTATCAACTTGAATGTTTGCTTCAATTTTTCCAGTTGTTAATCTTCTATTACGTTTAATATTAAATTCTGGATTTTTTCCGTAAACCCAATCCCAAGAATCATTTTTTTCTGCTTGAATAGCTTTTATTTCTGCAATATCTTCTTCTGTGAAATTATACGGTGTCATTCCGTATTTTTCGTCCATATATTTTCTAAGTGCATCAACAAAATCTTTAACTGTCATTTCTTTATTTGGCAAATACTCTTTAATATTAGTTACTCTAGCACGAACAGATTTTATACCTTTTGATTCTATTTTATCTTTTGAAACTTTTAATGCTTCTGATAAAACACTTGTATCTACATCAAACATTAAGCACCCGTGATGCATTATACGACCTGCTCGAACATATTGTGCATTTCCACAAAATTTGCGTCCATCTATTTCTAAATCATTTCTTCCTGTAAAACTTGCGTTTACTCCTAATGAAGATAATGCATCTAATACAGGTTGTGAAAAACTTTTGAAATCAAATGCTTCTCCACTTCTTCCGTTAGAAATTATCGTATAATTTAAATTATTTAAATCGTGATAAACAGCTCCACCACCACTTACACGGCGAACTATATGTATTCCTTTTTCATCGCAATATTTTTGATTAATTTCTTCTGTCGTATTTTGATTTTTCCCTACAACGATACAAGGCTCATTAATCCACAACATAAAGACATCATCTTTTTTAGCTAATTCATTAAATGCGTAAAGTTCTAGTGCAGTATTAAATTTTGGATTGTTACTAGTTGACTCAATATATATCATAATTTTCTCCTATTAGTAATTTTAATTGTTTATTAATATTATATTATTATATAAGATGTTATGCAATGAAAAAAATTTATCTATTTTTTATATTTTCCCATTCTTCTCTTAAAATTCCATATTTTAAAGAATCATAGTAATAGCCGTTATAAAAACGTACTTTTCTTATTCTAGCTTCTTGCAACATTCCTAATTTTTCTGCAAGTTTCATCATTCCTATATTACCACTCCAAGTAGTAATTCCTACACGTTCAATTTCAGGAAAATCATTAAAACATTTTTCTATCCATTCGTTAAAAGCTATATATCCTATTCCTTTACCCCAATAACTTTCATCATAAATAACTATTCCCATCTCCAACCAACGTGTATCTTTACACTCCCAATAACGAGTTATAACACCAATTAAATTATCATCAACAAAAATACCTAATACTCTATCACTCATAGCAAAAGATACTTCATTACTACGATAAAATTGTTCATAACTAATTAGTTTATATTCTTTAAAATACGGTGCATTTAATTTTGCCCATTCTGGCATTTCAGAAGTGTACATAACTTTGTAAAGCTCTTCTAAATGTTCTTTTTCTATTTTTTTTAATATTACGTTCATAAAATCCTTTCTAAGTTAATTTATTTTTTCTTGAGTTTTTTCTTGGAAATTTATCAAATTTTTTAGAATATAATAAAATTGTAGTTAATAATGAAATTGTTGATAAAAGTACCGTTATTCCAATTATTATTAAAACAATGTTTTTATTTATATTAAAGAGCATTATTACTAAAATAGGTAACATTAAAAATGAAACGTTAAAATTAATTATTCCACCTAATCCTTTTAACAAATATTCATATTCATCTCTATTATTATCATCAACAACTAATTCCTTAATTGGGTATGTTGAGTGATATTGTTGTGGTATTTTGTGTATAAAATTAGAAAAAACTATAGTAGTTATAAATGAAAATAATAAAATTACTATTCCAAAATTAATTTTCCCTTTAGATAACAATTCACCATAATTTAACAAAATATAAGTTGTAGTTATTACTATTATTAAAAAAGTGAAAATGTTACTTAATATTAATATTTTATTTTTCATAATATACTCCTTTATTAGGCTATTGACCTAAAGTGAATATTTCATCTGTATCTACAATCTCTTCTTTTTTGTTTCCTTTGCTTAAAAAATTAATCTTATTTGCTATTAGCGACATTTGATAATGATTTATTCCCTTTTTATCAGTATAAACATTGTTAGTAAGTGAACCCAATATATTTATCATACTTCCTTTATCGCAATATTTAGCTGTATTTTGAGCAACTTTTCCAAATGCAGTAAATTCCAAAAATTCTACTTCATAATCTCCATCTTTATTTTTATAATGAGATTGCACAGCAATAGTTGCTTTTAAATAATGTAAACCTCCTTCACTTTCTCGAAGCTCTGGTTTTTTTACTAATCTTCCTATTAATGTAACTTGATTTAACATATTTTTTCTCCTTATTTTTATTTTATTGTTTACAACTATATATTAACAAAATTTTTTCATTTCTCAAAATTGTGAAAAGTAGTTTTTACATTCAAAAAAAGTATGAAAATAACATTTTCATACTTTTTTTAGCATATTTTTTAATGTTTAAGTTAATATTTTATTATTTTAGTAGTTTATTATTTAGTTATTAACGTTACAAATACTTCGCTATTTTCTAAAAACTCAGCATTTATATAATTATTACCATCAAAATTTAATAATTTCCCTGGTTCTACTATATGTTCTTCTATGTCGTTTAAAAACACTTTTACTTTTCCTTTAACTACTGTAAATAATACGTACGCTTCTGGATGATTATGTTTTGAAATTGTATCGCCTACAACTCCTACTTTTTTTACTAATTTATATCTATCGTCTTTTTTTTGTAATCCTTCTGTTAATCCGTAAATTGTTCCTACCATAATTTTACTCCTCGTTTATTTTTTATTTACAAAACATATATAATTCATATCTTTTTTAAGTTTAGTAAATGTCTTTTTCATTTTTAAAAATTGTGTTCTGTTTTCTTTTTTCAAACCATTTTTTATAATTTTAAACGTATTTACTATTCCTTCATCTTTAATCATTCCACTAGGTGTCATAAGAGTTAGTTCACCATTTTTACTAGCTACTGTTTGAAACTTACTATTTGAAAAAATTTGTTCCCATTCACTTTTTGGAAGTGGAAATACATTAACATTAATTGATTCTGATAAAATTTTTCTCGTATTTTCAAAATTGTTAATTAACATAATATCATGTGTTAATAATAAACCATTGTTTTTTAATACTCGATAATATTCGTTAAGAGCTTTTATTTTCATTTTATCACTAAACATTGTAAGCATAGCTTCATTAATTACATAATCAAAACTTTCATCTGCAAATTCCAAACGAAAGGCATCAGCAACAAAAAATTCAACATTATTTAATCCTAATTTTTCTTTTTGACTATTTGCTTCATCAATAGATTTTTTATCTAAATCAATTCCAATAAAATTTGCATTTTTATATTTGCTAGCTAATTGTAATAAATTCACCCCTCTATTACATGCTATTTCAAGAACTTTTATTTCTTTTTCAAAATTTATATTAGATAATAAAAAATTAGTTCCATCTATTCCTCCAGGTCTAAGACGAGTTTTTCCTAATTTTTTCAAAAACACGTGTCCCATTTCTTTTTTCATCACATCACCTACTTTTCTATATATAACAAAATTATATATTAAAAAAATAAAAAATACTAGCCCTAATTGATAATTAATTTCAAATAAAGTGTAGTATTTTTTATTAATAATATTTTACTTTTTATTAACACATATCTGCATATTCATAATAAAGTTTTTCACTATTATTTATAGCATTTAAAACCATAGAATAAGCTACTTGTTCTACTTTTATTGGTGTATTGCTAGATAATCTTTTATGTAATATTGGTATAATAAATTTCGACAACTTTATTGCTATACTTTCTGCAAATCTTTTTTCACTTCTTTGTGCAATTAAAAGCGACGGTTTATATATTCTTAGTTTTCCTAAACTCAATTTTTTCAAGTCTTCTTCTAATTTTCCTTTTAATGCTATGTAATAATTTTTACTTTGTGAATTTGCTCTTGTAGTAGTAACTACATTAAAACTTATTACACTATTTTCACACAACTTTGCAAAGTTCATAACATAATGATAGTCTATTTTTTTCATATTTTCTTTTGTTCCAGCTTTTTTTATAGTAGTACCAAATGCACAAAATACATCTGCGTCAGCTAATATATTTGTATCAAAATTCAAATTTTCAAAATCAACTTCCACTGCTGTAAATTTATCTTGATTCTGTAATTTATATATAGACTTTCTACCTAAAACATATATTTCATTATACTTTTCAGAATTAATACACTCTAGTAATATTTCCTTTCCTATAGCTCCTGTCGCTCCAATTATTACTGCTTTCATCATCTTATTCCTTCAACATATTTTTATATTAATAATGTTATCAATGCAACTATTGCTAATCCACCTTGTTTTAGTAATATCATTTTGTCTGATGTTATTGCTCCGTAAGTTGCAACAAATACAATATAAATTAATAACATAGTTACAATTTCTACAGGATTTTTTGATAAAAATGCTCCGTATAACAATGCTACACCTAACAAACCATTATATACACCTTGATTTTTAAATAAAACATTGATATTTTTGTTGCGTAAATCTTCTCTTGTCATTTTAAATACACGAGATGTTGATTCTGAATCTGTTGCAAAAGTTTCTAAGTACATAATATAAAAAAATTCAAATGCAACTAATGTTACTAAAATTGTTGTTAATAAACTCATAATTTTCTCCTAAATAAATGTTGTAATTTCCTCTGCTGGCAAGCGATAAGTTTCTCGTGCTTCTTTTGCAGGTTTACCAATTGCAATTATCATTACAGGAATATATCTTTCTTTATCTAAACCTAATACTTCTGCAATATCTTTATAGTTAAAACCACCGATAGCATTAGTTTCATAACCGTAAGAACGAGCTACTAACATTAACTGCATCGCTGCTAAACTAGAATCTATTTTAACTACACTTTCCATCTGTTCTTTAGAAAATTCATTATACATTCCTACAAAGTTAGGTAAAACTTGTTCTTTAACATCATTTGGCATATATCCTAGCTCTACAGCTTTAGAATAAATTTTTTCAG
>CAMBPW010000059.1 GCA_945869755.1 uncultured Gemella sp. | reverse complement strand
GAATTATAGAAGAACTTTCTAAAGAAAAAGTAGTATTAATTGAGCAAGATTATTACTATAAAAATCAAGACCACTTAACTATGGAAGAAAGAATAAAAACAAACTACGATCATCCTGATGCATTTGATAATGAATTGTTGTGTACACATCTTTCAGAA
The DNA here is from genome assembly GCA_945869755.1 of uncultured Gemella sp. GTDB lineage: Bacteria > Bacillota > Bacilli > Staphylococcales > Gemellaceae > Gemelliphila. Next base: position 5,943 of record CAMBPW010000059.1, on the reverse strand, counting down.
TTAGTTAATGGTAAAACTGTAGAAATGCCACGTTATGACTATGTAAATCACACGAGAAGTAAAGAAACTGTTATGCAAGATGCTAAAGAAGTAATTATAATTGAAGGACTTTTTGGGTTATATTCAAAATCTATACGAGATTTTATGGATATAAAAATTTTCGTTGATACGCCAAGCGATATTAGAATATTAAGACGTTTGTTGCGTGATATGAATGAGCGTGGTCGTAGCGTCGATTCGGTTATTAATCAATATTTAACATCTGTACGACCTATGCACGAACAATATATTCAACCGAGTAAACAATATGCAGACATAATAATTCCTGACGGTGGATATAATGATATTGCTGTTGATATTTTAATAACAAAAATAAAATCACTACTAGAAAAATAAAGAAAAAACATATATAATAATGTATTATAAATAAATTGAAAATTTTAAATTTAAGGAGATAGAAATGGCATTAGAAGAAGTTTTAGAATATCAAATGACCCAAGAAGGTTATGACAAATTAGTAGAAGAATTAGAACATTATAAAAAAGTAAAACGTCCAGAAGTAATTGAAAAAATAAAAATAGCACGTAGTTTTGGAGATTTATCTGAAAACTCGGAGTATGATGCTGCCAAAGATGAACAAGGATTTATTGAACAAAAAATTCTTGAAATGGAACAAATGATTCGCTATGCGAAAATTATTCAAATTGATGAACAATCAAATACAATTCGTCTAGGTCATACAGTAACTTATGTAGAACTTCCAGACGGAGTAGAAGAAACTTATAAAATTGTAGGTAGTGCAGAAGCAAATCCGTTTGAATTTAAAATTTCAAATGATAGTCCTGTGGCACAAGCACTTTTAGGAAAAGAAGTAGGAGATGTAGTGAAAGTTTCTCTTCCTACAGGTGCAGAAGATACAATGGATATTAAAATTTTAGAAATTAAGTAGGTATGTTATGATAGCATTAATAGGAGCAATGCCAGAAGAAGTTGCTATTATAAAATCAGAAATTAAAAATTTAACGATAAAAAAAATAGCTCACGTAGAATTTTACGAGGGAATATATTGTGATAGAGAAATTGTTTTAATGTTATCTAGTCCCGGAAAAGTTAATGCAGCGATTGCTACTACATTATTATTAAACAATTATAGTGTAGAATATGTTATTAATATTGGAACGTGTGGATCGTTAAATAATGAACTTAATATAGGGGATTTAATTGTTGGAACAGAAGTAGTCCATTTTGATGTAGATGCTACACATTTTGGTTACAAATTTGGACAAGTTCCACAAATGCCTGCTACATATTTAAGTGATAATAAGTTAAAAGAAATTGCTAAATCAATTAAACTAGAAAATAATAATATAGTTTTTGGAATGTTAGGAACATCAGATTCGTTTATTTCAGATAAAAATAGAAAAAAAGAAATTTTAAATCACTTTCCAAATATGTTAGCAGTAGATATGGAAGCAGCGGCAATTGCACAAACTTGTTACAATTTTAATGTCCCATTTATTGTATGTCGTAGTGTTAGCGACAAGGCAGAAGAGGGTAATAGAATTACATTTGATGAATTTTTAGAAATAGCTGCAAAAAATTCATCTACATTAACAATGGAATTAATTAAAAAACTATAAAAAATTACTTATTAGTAAATGATTTAAGTTGTAATACTAATGTTTTTAGAAGTTTATTAAGAAAATTATATAAAGATAGTGTGAAAGAGAGAAGTTATTCTTTTTTATACACACTTTTTAGTAATTAAAATTTTGTAAAGTTGGAAATTTTATTATAAATTTGTTTCTACACTTTTTATGTTAAAATTACAAAATTTATAACTCATAAGTTTAAAAATATTTTTAGATAACGATTGCAATTTTGAATTTTAGTGTGATATAATTTTTATAAGGGGATTGCTAATATAAATAGAGATTTATTGATTTGTATAGCGATATTAAGTAGGGGCAGTTTGTAAATTTCTATATTTATTTAAACAATAAATAAGGAGAATTTACTATGAAAAGGACGTTAAAGTTTTTTGTTGCTTTTCTTTTATCATTATTTATTCTTCCTTATGCAAGTCATGAGGAATTTTCTTTTGCTACAGAAGAAAGTGCAACAACAGTAGAACCTAAATTTTCTAATTTCTTTTTGAATGTTAGAAGCAATGGAGAATTTGTTGAAGATAGTGTAAGTTTTACTATTACGGGTAATGGGGAAACAAAGCAGTATAATACAGTGAGAGGGTCTATTTTTCCTAAATTTAGGAATGATGTGGAATATACTATTTCTTTAAATGAAAATAATTTATACACTATGGATCCAATTATAGTTGTAGCTAGAAAAGATTTGTCAGGATTTACTCATTTATATAGTAATGGAGAAGTAATTGATTTAGACGGTTTATTTTTAAGAAAAAAGGCAACTGTTGATAATGACAATATTAGTGTTCAACTTGAAAGTACATTGCCAGAAGAGTCTGAATCAGCATTTTTACAATATATTTCAGTAAAGTATAAAAATAGAGTAATTTCTGATGAAGTTAAATTTGATATTGTTGACAAATCTACGGGGGTAGTTGTTAAAACAGTGGCTACAAGTAGATCTATGATAAATGGTGTAGAACTAGATTCTTCAAAAGAATATATTTTTAAATTACAAGATAATGCAAAATATAGTTTTACGCCACTAGATTTTAAATTTAGTTATGATGATGGTTTTGGAGAATATATACCTGTTAAAACTAATGGAGAACAACTTTTATCAGAATTAATTCTTGAAGAAAAAGTTGTTCCACAACCAGCAAATCCAGTTAATAAACGTTTAGATTTGCCTATAGAAAGTGATGAAGAATCAGTGATAGATCCATTAACATTTGTTATTTCTAAAGAAGGTGGAGATACAATATCTGTTACTAGCAAATTTGGAAAAATTTCACCGATATTAAGAGTTAAAGATGGAGATGCTTTTAATATTACTTTAAATGAAAATGAACAATATGTAATGGAAAGTTTAAGATTTGTTTATAAATTAAATTCAGCTGGAAATCTATTGCCTTTTATAAATGGAAACATTGAAAGTCAATTAGTAGGATTAATTTTAAATAAAAAACAAGTAGAATTACCACAAGATGATAGTATTGCTACTATACCGCAATTTTCTATAGTAGACAAAATTTCATCAGAATTAGTAAGTGAAGAGATAACTTTTATATTTACTGAGAAAGAAACTAATGAACAAAAAGAAGTAGTTTCAAATAATGGTAAATTACCTGAATTAAAATTGAAAAAAGAAAAAAATTATGTAGTAACTGTAAAAGAAAATAATAGTTATACAATGCAACAATTTGAGTTTTATGTAATGAGTGATGGTTATCCATTTAATGATGAAACTTTTGAAGAAATTAGAAATATTGCAGTAGAAAAAGTTGCTAGCACTGATACTACACCTATTCATAAAATATTAGAATTAACATTAGTAGATGGAGATGGAGAACCTATATTAGAGTCACTTAATTTCGTAATAACTAACGATGATAGAAATATTACTAAAGAGTATGTTAGTGAGAATGGAAAACTGCCGAGAGTTGATATGTATGAAGATGAAAATTATACATTCTCGTTAAAAGATAATGATAAATATACGATGAATGACTATCATCTGTATACATTTATGGCGCATTATCCAATTAATTTAGATGATCCTAATGAACGTTATATAGACAAATTAATTTTAGAAAGAAAACCATTAAATACAGAAAATAGTAGTCAACCAACAGAAACAGAAGAAAATTCTGGAGGAACTACAGAAAATAATATAACAAATATTCCAGTATTATTAGTTAGCTCTACAAATCCTCAAGGTGAAATAATAAATGAAAATATAACTATTGAGTTATATGATTATGAGGACGGAGAATTAGTAAAAACTATAGACGTAGTAAATGGACAAATTAACAATTTAGAATTAAATTATGGACAAATTTATGTTGCAAAAGTTGTAGGAGATAAATATAGATTGGCAGAAGAATATATTCTTGGAGTTAATTTTAGTAAAAAAATTGTTAGAATGCTTATCGACCCTTCTCTTAGAACAGTAGATTTTGATAAATTTACTATTGTTGATAAGTCAGAACAAAGAACTGCAATAAATATTCCTGTATATCATAAAGGAGCTATTATTACAGAACCTATTACTTTTGAATTAATAGTTCCAGAATTAGAAACGTTAAGAGTAACAACAAAAGATGGTATTTTAACATCCAGATTATTAGAAGAAGATTATGATTATTACATAAGAGTTGTTAGTGATAAATATGAAACAGAATTTTTCCCGATAGTAATTAAACAAAAACCACAAGGAAAATTCCCATACAACCACTTAAATTGTCGTTTAGTAGAAAGAATTACGCTAAACAATAAAGATAATAATATGAAACCTATGCACAAAATAGAAAATAAAGCACATAATGTTTCTGTATTATCAGAATTTAATTTTTCAGATTTGAGAATGGATGTAGAAAAAGTAGACAAAACATCTATTAATTCTTTAGCAGATAGAGATGTAGATATTTATAATATTTCATTTAAAAATATTTATCGTGGAGGAGAAAACGGGGAATTAGTTACACTATCTCCGGAAAAAGAATATAAAGTAACGATAAAAAAACAAGTAGGTAAAGATGTTGTAAAAGTTTACTATGTTTCTAATGAAGGTAATTTAACAGAACATCAGTTTACACAAACAGAAGACACAGTAACATTTACAACTAATCATTTTTCAAATTATGCAATTGAATATGCTAAAGAAGCTAGTTCAGAAAAAAATGAAGATAATGTAGTAACGTCATCTACAACTGAAACAAATGAAAATACAAAACCAACACTACCACCAAAATATGTAGTAAAAAATAACAATGTAACTGTAACAGGTATAGACTTTGCAGGATATGACTTAGTTGCCAATAAAGTTAATGAAACTGTTGCTTCTTTATCAAATTATATGTATGACTTGTATGATATTTACTTTGTAGATAGCGTAAGTAAAGAAAAAGTAGATATGCAAGAAGCAAAATATACAGTAACAGTTCCGAAACGTAGTGGCTACAATGTGTCTAAAGTATATTATGTATCTGATAGTGGGGAATTAGTGCAAGTATCACTAAAAGAATTTGGTTGCTATACTGCTACTTTTGAAACTACGCATTTTTCTAAATATGTTTTGGTTTATGAAGCTATAACTAATAATAGTAGTAATGTTAGTGTAACAAGACCGTGTGATAAACCACAAAACGCAGATGGAACAAGACCGTGTGATAAACCACAAAACGCAGATGGAACAAGACCGTGTGACAAGCCACAAAATGCAGACGGAACAAGACCGTGTGATAAGCCACAAAATGCAGACGGAACAAGACCATGTGATAATCCAAATAATACTTGTAGTTTAAATAATTCATCAACTTGTAATGGAGTTTCAAGTTCTTGTTCAAGTAGTAATTTATCTTGTGATTCTACAACTGGGGATTGTAAATTAAAATCATCTAACTCTTGTTCAGAAAAAGGGTGTTTGGCAAATTTAGAAAATAAAGAAAAAAATAATAATGATAGTTCAAATGTTGGAAATGAAATAAATAAAAAATCAAATAAAGAAGAAACAAAACAAAAATCAAATAGCCAAAAAGATAAAACTTCAAATAATAATGAAGAAAATAAATTATCTAGTAAATATATATTAATAATAGGGGTAGTTATATCTTTATTAGCTACAGCATATTTAATTTTAAGAAAAAAATTTTTTAAAAATTAAATAATAAAATATAATATTTAATTTTGTGTAATCTATAAAGAACAAAAGACGACTTATAGTCGTCTTTTTGCTTAATATTTTTATTTTTTACTTACAGAAATTCCTGTTGCACCTGCTAAAATTGTTACTATT
>CAMBPW010000058.1 GCA_945869755.1 uncultured Gemella sp. | reverse complement strand
CTAAATTTTTCTTGTTATTAAGTATATTTTGGAATTTTTTAAAAATTATTTTATTAAAAATTGTCTGATGCTCGTTTTATACAAATTACTTCTGGAGCGAATATATCTTTTTGAATTACAGTTATTAAACCAGTTTCTAAATTTCTTTCAAACAATGTTAAATTATCTGTTTCTTGATGAGCTACTATTATAAATTTATTGCTTATGTCAAAATAAAAATCACGAGGAACAGAACCAAAAGTTTCAGCTGTTTGTATTTTTGTCAGTAGGCCTTTTTCATTTATTTTAAAACATACAATAACATCATAACCACGATTTGATACGTAAATATTTTTTCCGTCTTTTGATACGTGAATAGCACTAGCCCATTTTTTTTGTGTATCATCTTCTATAATTTTTATTTCTTGAATTTTTTCAAAAGTTTCATAATTGTCATCATACTTCAAAACTTCTATAGTTGCTTCTAATTCACATATTAGATATGCAATGTTTTTTTGAGGATGAAAAGTTATATGTCTAGCACCTGCTCCTTTTTTACAATTATACTCTGCAACTTTTATTAATTTTTCACTTTCAATTTTATATGTCAGTAGTTTATCATCTCCTAAATCGCAAACTATAACAAATTTTTTGTCTGGCGTAAAATCGCTAAAATGAATATGAGATTTTTCTTGTTCTCTTTTTATACTTTTTCCAAAATGTTCAATTTTATCTAGTAAAATTATTTCATCATTATTTTGTTTATATAGACAAACTGTACTAGAGTGATAATTTGATGTTAAAATATATCCTTGATAATTACTAGAAATATAACAAGGAGTAGCAATTTCAAAATGCTTAGAGCTAATTATCTTATTTTCTTTACATATTGAAATTCCTCCGTAATCGTCTAAGTTAGAAGTAGAATATATGTTGTTATAATTGTCAATATTAATATATGTTGGGCTATTTATTTCATATTCTAATTTTAAATTTTGTAAAATTTTTCTTTTTGTATCAAGTTCAATAGAATATATTCCTTTGCTTTTTCTTTTAGTATATGTACCTAAATAAAATTTTTGCATTTTAAACTCCTAATATATTTTTTAAACATTATATCATTATTTTTATTTTAAAGAAATTTATTTATTATATTTTTTAATAGTATGTATTAATTCAATTTTTTATAAAGTTATGTTAAAATAAAAATATGTATTAAAAATTTATTTAGGAGGATATAATGGCAATTAAAAAAAAGCATTTATTTAGAAAATATTTCTTTGTATTAATTGGGTCTATAATTTTTGCTGCCGGATTAGAATTTTTCCTAATTCCAAATAACATATTAGATGGTGGGGTTGTAGGTTTATCAATTATAGCAAGACATTATCTTGGTTTACCAATCGGGGTATTTATTTTCCTATTTAATCTTCCGTTTTTGTATTTAGGATATAAACAAATAGGAACTGGCTTTGCAGTAGCGTCTGCATTCGGAATAATAAGTTTATCTATTATGACTGCTGTGTTTCATCCTTATCCACCGTTAGTAACTGATCCGTTTTTAGCTTGTATATTTGGTGGAATAATTTTAGGTATAGGAGTAGGTTTAGTTATTCGTTTAGGTGGAACTTTAGACGGAAGTGAAATGTTCTCGATATTTGCAACGAAGAGTTTACCTATATCTGTTGGAGAGATGGTATTAGCAATAAATGTAGTTATTTTTGTAATAGCGGGATTTGTTTTTACTTGGGAATCTGCATTATATTCTATGATAAGTTATTTTATTGCAGCAAAAGTAATGGACGTTGTAATAGAAGGTGTTAATGACTCTAAATCTGTAATGATTATTACTAAAGAATATAGAACAATTGCTGATGAAATTCAGAAACAATTAGGTAGAGGAGTTACTTTCTTTCATGGAGAAGGTGGTTATAGTGGAGACGAATTGAAAATTATATTTTGTGTAATAACTCGTATCGAAGAATCAACATTAAAAGAAATTGTTACATCAATTGATGATAACGCATTTTTATCAATAGGAAATATTGCAGAAGTTAGCGGAGCAAACTTTAAGAAAAAAAATATTCATTAATTATTTTAATAAGCTATACAAATGTATAGCTTGTTTTTTATATAGTTTTTAGTAGATTACATAAGACTAATTTTGTGATATAATCAATAAGAAGAAAATAAATGAGGATATATTATGGCAAAAATTATATTGTTAGACGGTAATAGTTTAAGTTTTCGTGCTTTTTATGCTATGCCACCTTTAAAAAATAAAAAAGGACTATATACTAATAGTGTCTATGGTTTTACATTAATGTTAGACAAATTATTAGATGATGTAAAACCGGATTATGCACTTGTTGCTTTTGATAAAGGTAAAAAAACTTTTAGACATCAAAGCTATGATGGTTATAAAGGAACTAGAGATAAAACACCTAATGAATTAATAGAACAGTTTGATTATATTCGTGAATTGTTAGATAGTTATGGAATAAAATACGAAGCACATGACGATTATGAAGCTGATGACATTATAGGAAGTTATGCGAAAATAGCCGAAAAATTAGGACACGAAGTAGTAATAGTTTCAGGGGATAAAGACTTAACTCAGTTAGCAACTGAAAAAATAACAATTTATTATACTAAAAGAGGAGTTACAGATATTGACTATTACACTCCAAAGTTTATTGATGAAAAATACGGCTTAACACCACTTCAAATTATAGATATGAAAGGTCTTATGGGGGATAAATCAGACAACATTCCTGGAATTGAAGGAATAGGAGAAAAAACAGCTATAAAACTTTTGAAAGAATATAATTCTGTAGAAGAAGTATTAAATAATATTGACAATATTAGTGGTGCAAAATTAAAAGAAAGATTAGCAAACGGAAAAGAATCAGCATTAATAAGTAAAGAATTAGCTACTATATTTACAAGTGTTCCAGTAGAAAATAATATAGAGCAATTAAATTTCAAAGAAGATATTAATAAAAAAATAGAATTATTTGAAAAACTAGAATTTACTTCATTCTTAAAAAAATTAAATGTAGAAAATAATCAACAAGAAGAAATAAATTTAAAAATAGTAATTGCTAATGAAAATACAAAAATTGATTTTAAAAATAGTAGTATTCATTTAGAATGTTTTACAGAAGATTATCATAATAGTGAAATTTTAGGAGTTGCCGTTTATAAAAATAATATATCATATATATTTACAGAAGATAGTTTCTTTAATAACTTGAACGTTATAACATATTTACAATCTGATGAAGAAAAAAATATATATGATATAAAAAAATTAATATTTATAGCTAAAAAATATAATATTTCAATAAACGGAAAGGTTTTTGATAATCGCATAGCTAACTATTTAGCAGACGTAAATGTTGCAGATGATTTTAGTAAAATAGTATTTCAATATTTAGGTGAAAACATAAAAACAAATGAAGAAATATACGGAAAAGGTGTAAAAAAGCAAATTCCAGAAGAAACAATATTAAATGATTATATTTCTAAAATAGCATATTATAATTACAAATTAAAACCAATATTCAATGATATTTTAGAAGAGAAAAATTTATTAGATTTATATTATAATATAGAATTTCCTACTGCAAAAGTTTTGGCAGATATGGAATATGAAGGTATATCAGTAAGTAAAGAAGTTCTTGATGAAATAAGTTGTGATTTAGATACTAGAACGGAAAATTTGGAAAAAGAAATATACGAATTAGCAGGAAGAGAATTTAATATTGCTTCTCCTAAACAATTAGGCGAAATTTTATTTGAAGATTTAGGATTGCCTGCGATAAAAAAAACAAAAACAGGTTATTCTACTTCGATAGAAGTTTTAGAATTTTTGGCAGATAAACATATTATTATACCTTTAATTATGGAATACAGAACTATAACAAAATTAAATTCTACTTATGCAAAAGGATTAGTAAAAGATATAACTTGTTATGGAAAAATACATACTAGATATGAACAAACATTAGCACAAACAGGACGTTTATCATCTATAAATCCTAACTTGCAAAACATACCTGTAAGAATAGAAGAAGGAAAAAAAATAAGAAAAGCATTTATTCCTAGCTCAAAAGACAATTTAATTTTAGCTGTAGATTATTCTCAAATTGAACTAAGAGTTTTAGCTCACATAGCAAATGATGAAGTTATGATTGAAGCATTCAATAATGATGAAGATATACATACGAAAACTGCAAGCCAAGTTAATCGTGTTTCTTTAGAAGATGTAACTGATGAAATGAGGAGAGAAGCAAAAGCAGTTAATTTTGGTATTGTTTATGGAATTTCTGATTTTGGACTTTCAAACAATTTAGGAATTAGTCGAAAGAGAGCAAAAGATTTTATAGATAAATATTTAAACACTTTTAGTGGCGTTAAAAATTATATGGACAATATTGTAGAATTTGCTAAAAATAATGAATATGTAGAAACATTATTTAATCGTAGACGATATTTACCAGAAATCAATAGTAAAAACAAAATGATAGTAAACTTAAATTCGAGAATTGCAATGAACACACCAATTCAAGGAAGTGCAGCAGACATAATAAAAATAGCTATGATAAAGGTACATAACTATTTAAAAAATAATAATTTAAGAGCTAAATTATTATTACAAGTTCATGATGAATTAATTTTTGATGTTCATAAAGATGATGCAGAAAAATTAGAAACTATCGTGAAAGAATTAATGGAAAGTTCAGCAAACTTAAAAGTAAAATTAAAAGCAGATGCTTCTTTAGGACAAAATTGGTACGAAGCAAAATAAATTAGAAAATTACAATAAGGAGTTGTAGTTATGAAACGAGATTTAATAATAATAACTGGATTGAGTGGTGCAGGTAAAAATACAGCATTAGATGTTTTTGAAGATTACGGATATTTTTGTGTAGATAATATGCCATCACTATTAGTTAATTCATTTTTAAAATTATTAATAGAAAAAGATATAAAAAAATCAGCTATAAGTATAGATATTAGAAGTAAAAGTTTTTCGCTAGAACTTAGTACGCTAATTAATGAACTTTTAAGAGATGATAACTTTAATATTAAAGTTATTTATATAGATTGCGAAGACAAAGTTTTAGTAAATCGTTACAAAGAAACTAGAAAAAACCATCCGTTGTCTTATGAGAAAAGTTTATTAGATGGAATAAATACAGAACGTGAATTGATGGGGAATATAAAAGCTAATGCAAACTATATTTATGACACGTCAAATTTAAAGCCAAAAGATTTAGCAGAAAAAATATCTAACGATTTTATGATAAAAAAAGCTGACAAATATCATATTACAATATCAAGTTTTGGTTATAAATATGGTGTTCCTATTGATGCTGACAATATAATAGACGTAAGATTTTTGACTAATCCTTTTTATATAGAAGAATTACGAGAAAAAACAGGGTTAGATGATGAAGTGTTTAATTATGTTTTTTCTGATGAAGTAACAAAAACATTTTATGAAAAATTAAAAGTATTATTAATTTATATGATAGAAAAATATAAATATGAAGGACGAGATAAAGTATCAATAGCAATAGGTTGTACTGGTGGAAAACATCGTTCTGTAAGTATAGCTAGAAAACTATATAATGATATTATTAATGAGAATTATAGTGTTTATATTTCTCATCGTGATATTAATAAAGGAAGATAGAATATGAGTAATAATATAAAAGTAGTAACTATTGGTGGAGGTACAGGTCTTTCAGTTTTACTTAGAGGTTTAAAGAAATATCCATTAGACATTACAGCTATAGTAACTGTTGCTGATGATGGAGGAAGCTCGGGTAAAATTCGTAGTGATATGAACATACCTTCTCCTGGAGATATAAGAAATGTTATTGCTGCACTTTCTGATGTAGAGCCTTATTTAGAAAAAATGTTTCAATATAGATTTGATGCAGGAGAAATAAAAGGTCATCCCGTTGGAAATTTAATGATAGCAGCTATGGCAGATATTCACGGAGATTTTTCAACAGCAGTAAAAGTAATGAGTAGAATATTAAATGTTAGAGGTACAGTATTACCTACAACTAATAATATTGCAACATTAAATGCAGTAATGAAAGATGG
>CAMBPW010000057.1 GCA_945869755.1 uncultured Gemella sp. | reverse complement strand
TTGATAAATTAGAAATTTCTGGTGAAAAAATATTGGAAACTGTAGATAATATAGTGATAACTAAAAACAATATTACACAAAATAATATTAATTTCGTTATAGATGGAGATGTATATTTTAAAAAAGGTGATATAGTTTATATTTCTGGAGCTAGTGGTGTAGGAAAAAGCACTTTATTAAAATCAATTGCAGGTCTTTATGAAAATAACTTCATTCTATACAATAATCAATATTTAAAAGAATTAGATATTGATTTATTAAAAAGGAAAGTTCTTTATGTAGCTCAAGAAACTACAATTTTGCCTATTTCTTTAGAAGAAAATTTAAAAATAGGAAATATTAAAAACTCTGCAAAACTTGAAGTTAAAGGTATTGATAATAATAGACTGTCTGAAAAAATTTATGAAGGTGGAAAAAATTTATCGGGTGGAGAAAAGCAACGTATAGCATTAGCTAGAGCGTTATATACAAAATCTGATGTACTTTTATTAGATGAGGTTACTAGTAACATTGATGAGAAATCAACTAAATTAATTTATGAAGAAATTGTTTTGTCATCAAAAAAATGTATAATATTCATAACATCTCATGATGAGAGTGTAAGAAGTATTTGTAATAAAGAAGTTGTTGTAAAAAGAGGAAAGAAAACATAATGTTAATATAATTAAAATTAACAATCATAAATGAATAAAAATATAAACTAAAAACAAATAAAGTCAATGCAGTTCTTAACTAAGAAAACATTGACTTTTTTTATTTAATAGAGCTATAGTCATAAACATACTAATTTAATCAAAAGCAGTTTTAAACTAGTTAATTTATAGACAAATAGAGAAGAAATTAACATTACTATAGAAAAAATAATAATTAATGTAGCTACAAAAAATATTGAAACTAAATAACCTGAAGCAACGACAACTAAAGGATTAATTATTGAAAAAATTGTTAAAATCGAACCAAAAACACTTCCGATAATATCTTTAGGAATTTTTATTTGTAAACTTCCGAAATAAATTATTGAAAAAACTGTATTTATCATTGCATAGTTAAACCATAAAATTAGCATTAATATATACGAAATAACTCCTGTAAATAGTAGTAAATCTAATCCTAAAAATAATAAAATGGTACTCTGTAATAAAAGTGTATGTGTAAATAATTTATACTTATAACATAATTTATATGTTGATGATTTCCTGCTATTTTGTAAAGGTAGATGATAACTTAAATAATGTTATTCAAAATAGCATATACAGTGATAAATAGTATGTTTTTCAAAATAAAAAGCATATTAATTTTACTATATATTTTTTATACAGGATAAAGGATTTATTAATTGAAAAATTCGCCTGGAATGACAATGTATCGAGCGTTTTAGTAGTGTTATTGGCAAAGTTCAATACTCTTACTTTATAGTTATTTTACTTATTAATATTTTTTAGATAATTTTTAACCATATATGTAGTTTTTGTTGTGATATTAGAAAAAAAATATTTATGAAAACCTTGACAATATATATATATATATATATAATAGTTATATAACAAAAATTAGGAGGAGTTAAAGATGAATACTTTAGATTTTTCAAAAAGTTTTAAAAAATGGCAAGCTATTTTTGGTTTGCTAACAATTTTATTTCTATTTTATTTTGGTTATACTTTACATAAACCAAATTTAATAGTAGGCCTTTTAGGAGGTTTTGCACTAGGGTACACACTTACTAGATCGAGATTCGGTTTTGCTGGAGGTATAAAAAGAGTCTATGTAAGAGGAGAAGGAAGTTTGAGTAAAGCTATATTAGTTTCTTTAGCTACAGTTACTTTAATTTATGCAGCTGTTCAATATACTTCTTATATAGGAGGAGCAATTCCATCATATCTTGCAAAATCTGGTGAAGCAGTTATTCCGGGGACTCAAAATGTATTTATGACTAATATAGGTACTGTTGTAGGAGGTTTTGTATTCGGTATAGGAATGATAATTGCAGGTGGATGTGCTTCGGGAACATTAGCAGACCTAGGGGAAGGTGAAGGACATGCTCTAATTGCTTTTCCAATGTTTATTTTAGGGACAATACCAGGCCACTATTTACGAGAAGTTGTAGATAGAAATCCTATTGGAAAAGTAGGAGTTAGAGGATACTTACCAGACTACTTCGGTTACTTGGGAGCTGTTGTTGTTACAGGCTTACTGCTTATAGCACTATATTTATTAGTTAAACGTTATGAAAAAATTAGAAGAAAAGAACATACTAGTTTCGATGATAGAAGTGACTATCAAGATTTTGAAAAACCATTAGTTGATAGAGTGGAAACAAATTCTATATGGTGGGCGTTATATCATAAACTATTCGTTGAAAGATGGAGTTTTATGACAGGAGCAGTTATATTGAGTTTCATTTCTGGATGTTTACTAATATTTTATAAAAAAGCCTGGGGTGTTACGTCTGCATTTACTAAAATAGCTGTATGGTTTTTAAATTTATTTGGCATAGAATTTACAGATGCAGCATTTAAATCTATAAATAAAGGTCTTGAAAAAGGAATATTAGCAGATTCAGGTGTTATTTTGGATATAGGTATAGTATTTGGATCATTCGTTGCATTTTTATTAGCTGGACGATTTAAATTCTCATATAAATTCAACTCTCGCAATGCAATGCTTTTTGGATTAGGGGGATTAATGATGGGATTCGGATCTCGTTTTGCTAAAGGTTGTAATATAGGAGCTATGTATTCTTCAATACCAAACTTTTCAATTTCAGGATGGGTATTTTTAATATCAATATCACTAGGAGCAGTTGCTGGTCTAAAATTATTTAAAAAAGTAAGTTGCCATGTTCCACCTCGACATAGAAATCCTGAAGATTTTAAATAAAATTTTAAGGAGATATAAGTGAAGAAACAGTTAGGTAAATTTGATATTTTTGCATTAGTTATAGGATCTATTATAGGATGGGGATCATTTACATTGCCAGGGAAATACTTTTTATGGAAGTCTGGGGTAATAAATACAATAATAGGACTAATGATAGGTGGAATATTAATTTCAATAATACAATTTTCATACCACACTATGTTAGAAAATAATAAAGAAGATGGTGGAGAGTTTACTTATACCTATAATAATTTAGGAAAAGCTCACGGATTTATAGTTGCATGGTCTTTAAGTTTATGCTATCTAAGTATGATTCCATTAAATGCCAGTGCTTATGCACTTCTTTTCAAAGTAATATTTAATGATAATTTTAATTTCATTTATTTATATACTATCGCAAATTATTCCGTTTACCTAAGTGATGTCATATTAATGACAAGTATAATATTATTATTTACATACATTAATATTAAAGGATTGAAATTAAGTTCAAAAATTCAAAATTTAATGAGTTTTCTTTTAGTATTAATTGTGATAGTTATATTAATATTAATGATTTATACAACAGGGACATATTCATTACAAATAAATTATATAAGTAACTATAATTTTTCGATAAAAGAAGTATTAATAGTAACTTCAATTGTTCCATTTTTATTTGTAGGGTTTGATGTTATTCCGCAAGTTGTTACAGATATAAGATTTAAAATAGGTCAAGCTACTATCATAGCTATAATAGGAGTTGTAATCGGTGTATTTATATACGCTACATTGAATATTATAGCTGCACTAAATTTTTCTGCGCAAGAAGCATTAAATACAAATTGGGCAGTAGCAGATTCAATAATCAAAAGTTTAGGGTATGTTGGATTTGCATTTATGTTAATAGCATTATGGGCTGCAGTAACTGGTGGAATAAACGGGTTTATGATAGCTAGTAGTAAATTAATAGCAGCGCTTAGTGAATATAAATTAATGAACAAAAAATATAGCATAAAAAATAATAGTGGTTCATATCCATACGCTATTATTTTCGTTAGTAGTGTAAGTTTAATAGGTCCGTGGATTGGTCGTGAGGTAGTAATTTATATTGTAGATATGGCTAGTTTATTAGCTTCTATAGCATACGGATATGTAGGATATATAGGAATAAATAAAGTAAATTGCATATATAAAAAAATATTTTCAATAATGTCAGTTATTATATCAATATTTTTTGTAAGTTTACTACTTTTACCTAATTCCCCGGCACAATTATCAATTCCATCAATAGCGTTTTTAATTGCATGGATAATTTTAGGGACGATAATATACTATAAAAAAAATAAAAATTAAAAAATTAGGAGGATACTAAGTATGAAAGTAGTAGTAATAGGAGGAGTAGCAGGAGGAGCTAGTATAGCTGCCAGAGTTAGAAGAATTGATGAAAATTCTGAAGTAATTATGATAGAAAGAGGACCGCATGTTTCATTTTCAAACTGTTGTTTACCATTCTATCTAAGTGGTGTTGTTGAATCTAGGGAGAAATTAGTGCTAATGGATCCTGTAGAATTTGCTACTAAATATAAAATAGAAGCTAGGGTAAATCAAGAAGCTGTAAAAATAAATCCTGAAAGAAAAACAGTTTCAATTAAAAATTTAATTACTGGTGAAATTTACGAAGAAAGTTATGACAAATTAGGTCTTGCTCCAGGTGCAAGTGCAATACGTCCTAAATCGATAAAAGGTGTTGATGGAGATAACGTATTTGTAGTTAAAAACGTTGTAGATATTAGCAAACTACAAGATTATATAACTGAAAACAACGTGAAAAATATTGCTGTAGTTGGTGGTGGATTTATAGGATTAGAAGTTTGTGAAAACTTAATTGATGCTGGGAAAAATGTATATCTAATAGAGGGGAGTAATCAAGTAATGCGTCCTTTAGATTATGATATGGTTCAAATAGCCCATAAAGAATTATTCGACCACGGCGTAAATATGTTATTAGAAGAAACTGTAGTAGAAATAACAAAAGAAAAAGTTGTGTTACAATCAGGAAAAGAAGTTGATGCACAAGCTGTTGTTTTAGCTATTGGAGTAGAACCAGAAACAAAATTAGCTAAAGAATGTGGAATTAAATTAGGGAAAACAGGTGCAATATTGGTAAATCATAATTATCAAACAAATTATCCAGATATTTATGCAGTAGGGGATGCTATTGAAGTTACTCATAAACTTACAGGGGATAAAACAAAACTTGCTCTAGCTGGTCCAGCACAACGACAAGCACGTGCAGCAGCGGATCATATGTTCGGTAAATATCACAATAATAAAGGCGTTATAGGTTCAAGTTGTATACATTTATTTGATTTAACTATTGCTAATACGGGGTTAAATCAAAAAGATTGTGATAAATATGATTTTAATTATGATTTTGCATACACAATACCAAACGATAAAGTAGGATTAATGCCGAGTCCAAATCCGGTATACTTTAAACTAATATTTGAAAAACCGACAGGAAAAATTTTAGGAGCACAAGCAATTAGCAAAGGTGCAGCAGATAAGAGAATAGATGTAATAGCGACGCTTATTTCTATGGGAGGGACTTTAGAAGATCTTAAAGAATTAGAACTTTGCTACTCTCCTTACTACTCTACAGCAAAAGACGTTGTAAATCATACAGCTCTTGTTGGTCTTAATATTATGCACGAAGACTTTAAACAAATACCGGTTTCTAAAGTAAGAGAGTTAGTAGAAAATAATTCTTGTATTATTGATGTTAGAGAAGTTAATGAGTTTAAAGCAGGTCACTTGATTAACGCAATAAATATTCCGATGTCTGAGTTTAGAAATAGGTTAGATGAAATACCTAGAGATAGACCTGTTTACTTACATTGCCGTTCTTCGCAAAGAAGTTATAATGTTATTAAAGCGTTACAAGCATTAGGTTATACAAATCTTTATAATATTTCAGGATCATATTTAGGAATTTCTGTTCACGAATATTTTTTAGATCAAATTACTGGCAGAAATAAAATAGTTACTGAATATAATTTTAATTAAAATGCACTAGATACGGGAGATGAAGAAAAAACTTCATCTCCCATAAATTTTTTTATAAAAAATAATATAAATACGATTACTATCAGTTAATAAAAATAAAATAAATAAATGAAGTGCTCAAGCGATTAATAAAGCAATAAAATAAAAAATAAACTAATCGAAAATTTCATCCAATTAATAAAAATTATTAAAAATACATAGAAATTATAGGTAGATATAGAAAGTTTATAAATTGAAGACATACAGAAATAAGTAGAAATTCTAATAAA
>CAMBPW010000056.1 GCA_945869755.1 uncultured Gemella sp. | reverse complement strand
TACGTAAAAATAAAATTAATACGAAAGTAATAATCGTTACAACTTTTAAAAGAAGCGGTTATTTTGAAAGAGCGATTAATAACGACATAGATGCGTACGTCTTAAAAGAACGCTCAATAGATGAATTAATGAAAACTATAAAAAATGTTTTAGCAGGAAATAAAGAATATTCTCCCGAATTAATGGAAAATATTTTTACATCAAAAAATCCATTAACAACTCAAGAAATAGCAATTTTGAAAGAAATTTCTTTAGGATTATCTAATAAAGAAATCTCAGAAAACTTACATTTATCGAATGGTACAGTAAGAAATTATATTTCTGTAATTTTAATGAAATTAAACGTAGATAATAGACTACTAGCTGTCAACGTTGCAAAAGAAAAAGGGTGGATATAAAAAAATAAAAAGAATGAATATTAACAAATTCATTCTTTTTTTCATTATTAAATTATAAATTATTTTTTCTCAGCTGGCATTATCTTATTCATTATTATAGCAACTATTGCACCTATAGCTATTGGAGAACCTAATAAATATTGTAACATTGTCGGTGCAGAAGTTATTACATCTTTTGGTAAAAACAATAGTCCAATTGCAAAAATTAACGGTATTCCTATAATATATAATTCTCGTTCTGAAAAATCTGCATTTTTTACTACTCTAAATCCATTTAACATAATTATCATACAAACTACTGCAAAAACACCTCCAATAACAGAAGAAGGAATAGAATTAATAATTGCAGCTAACTTCCCTAAAAATGAAAGTAAAATAAACCACCCTGATGCAAATATAAATACTTTTTTACTTGCAATTCCTGTAATTGATATTATTCCTGCATTTGTAGAATATCCAGTTACAGGAATTGAACCTACTAACGCAGAAACTAAACAGCCATATCCTTCTCCAATAACTCCACTATTAATTTGTTTATCAGATAATGGTTCATCTATAACTGCACTAACTGCATACCACGTTCCTGTAGTTTCAGCTAATAACACAATATAAATTACTATCATAGTTAAAATAGCTGCTCCATTAAATTCTATGTTGTAATCAATAAAAGCAAATTTTGGAAAACTAAAGAAACTCGCTTCTTGCACAGATTTAAAATTAACACCACCCATTGTTGAAGCTAAAGCTGTTCCTACTGATAAAGCAATTATAACAGAACTTATTTGAAAAATTCTAGCAAACTTTTTAATTCTAGCTCCTATTGTAGAAAATAATACTAATGTAAAAGCTGTAACTGTAGCTAATAATATATTTTGATTAATTGTCATTCCATTATTTGAAACATAAATATTACTATTAAATGCTGCTGGCAATAGAGTTAATCCAACTATCATAATTATCGTTCCACTTACTATTGATGGCACATAATTTTTTACAATGTACTTATAAATACCACTATACCCTAAAATAATTACTAAAATAGCTCCAACAATACTAGCTCCTAAAACACTTCCTAAGCCGTTAGCTGATAAATATATACCAATAATTGCTCCTAATGGAACAAAAGATGGTCCTTGACAAACTGGTAATTTTAAATAAAATAAAACTTGAATTAATGAAGCAAGCCCTGCTGCTAAAAATGTAGATTGAATAATACCAGTTGCATCTGCTGCTGTCATAGCTAATGCTGTCGCCAAAATAAATGGTGGTACATAAATATCCATAGCTAAAACATGTTGCAAGCCTAAAACTGCCGATTGTGAAAATGAAATATTGTCATTAACACCAATTGATAAATTATTTTTCTTATTTTTACCCATTACAAAATTATTCTCCTTTACTATGAACAAGATTACCTTGAACATAAACTTTTTTAACATTATCTATTGTTGATAAATAAAGTATTTTTTGCAACAAATGTTCTTTTTTAGGAAATACTCCGAAATCAGGTAATACATTATTCTTCGCTTTAGTATCAATTACTTGCAAATCACAAATATATCCTTTTTCTATTATTCCTAAAGGAAGAGATAAAGACTCTCCTCCACCTTTTGTTGCCAAATAAAAAGCTTCTACAACAGAAATTCTTGAATTACTTACTCCTCTTTCAAACCTTTCTTTTTCACTGTCAACTCCATCTTCTAAAATACGTGATGATATAACTGCATGACGAATATTTTCGTAAAGACTTGGAGAAAAACCACCAGAAATATCTGTGCCTAATCCAATATTAACTCCTTGTTTTTTCAATTTTTTAACAGGTAAAACTGCATTTGCAAAATATGAATTAGATATTGGACAATGCCCTATTGCCGTTCCTGTTTTTATAAATATTTCTCCATCAGCTTCATTAAGAAAATTACAATGTGCCATAACCGATTTGCTTCCTAAAAGACCAAATTCTTCCAAAACTTCAGTATCTCGTTTACCAAATCTTTCTTGAACAAAATCATGTTCCCACTGACATTCACTACAATGCGACTGCACATAAGAATTATATTTTTTAGCCAATTTCCCTAAGCCTTCTAAAGCCTCATCTGTACAACTAGGAACAAATCTCGGTGTAATTACTGGATAAACTCCTTGAATAACATCTTTTCCTAATTCTTTCACATCTAAAATAAATTTTTCAGTATTGTTAATTGCTTCTTCTGTCGAATTATCACGATAAAATTCTGGATTCATAATTTTATCATCCATTACAACTTTTCCTACTAAACCACGCTGACCTAATTTTGCACAAATTTTTGCTAATTCTAAACTAGCTTCATTATGAACAGTTGCAAAATACATAACAGTAGTTGTCCCTCTTGCTAAAAATTGTTTAACTAAATCTGTATAAACTTCTCTTGCAAATTTAATATCTTTATATTTTTCTTCTAGTGGAAAAGTACATTCATCTAGCCAAACATTTAACGGCTCATCAAGAGCTATTCCAGCTTGTGGCCATTGCGGAGCATGTACGTGTAAATCTACAAAACCAGGTAAAAAATATTCTCCATCTTTAAGTTCAATAAATTCACAATTTTCTTTTGCAAATTTAATTTTTTCTTCATAGATTAAACTATCATTTTCTATTACTTCTTCTATAATTCCTTTTTCATTAACTTCAATAAGAACATTTTCTAAAAATTGTAATTCACCAAATTTTTTAGAGTGAAAAACTGAACCTTTAAAAACTTTAGTTATTTTATTCATATTAACCTCACAATATTTTATATTTCGTTATTTTAGCATTTTTTGTTTATATTTGCAAGAGAAAAATAATAAAAAGTATGTGTTTTGATGTTTTTTTTATTTTTAAAATAAATTTTTGCAAAAATAAACCGAACTTTAGAGAAATGGACAATATAAAAAAGAAGCAACTCAAAATCTTGATTTCAAAAAAATCAATTTTGTTGAGTCGCCCCTTTTATTATTCTACAGTTACTGATTTTGCTAAATTACGTGGTTTATCAACATCAAGTCCACGTCCTGTCGCCGCATAATAAGCAAATAATTGTGTTACTACTATGCTAACTATAGGAGCTAAATCTTCGTGAACATTAGGTATTGCATAATCATTTTCACGAGCTAATTTTTCTAACGTTATTACTAAAGTGTTAGCTCCCCTACTCGCAACTTCACTAATGTTACTTCTAGTATTTAAATCTAGCTTTGTATTCGTAATTAAAGCTACTACTGGTGTATTTTTTTCAATTAACGCTATTGTTCCGTGTTTTAATTCTCCCCCTGCAAAACCTTCAGTCTGAATGTAAGACACTTCTTTAAGTTTCAACGACGCTTCACACGCACTATAATAATCTACACCACGACCGATATAAAAAGCATTTCTCTCTGTAAACAATTTGTTCGCAATATTTTTAATTGTTTTTTTATCGTCTAATATAGAATCAATAGCACTCGTTACAACGGCAAGTTCTTTTTCTAAATTAAACTTCATTTTTCTTCCTATTTGAGTAGCTACTTCATAAGCTAAAATACTCAAAATCGCAATTTGTGAAGTATACGCTTTTGTAGACGCAACTGCAATTTCAACTCCTGCATGTAGTAATAAAGTATAATCACATTCACGACTTAAAGTCGAAGCAGAAACATTAGTTAATACTAAAAATTTATAATCTTTATCTACTTCTTTCATCTTCGTTAAAACTGCACGTAAATCCGCTGTTTCTCCAGATTGAGATAAGAAAATAAACATAGGTTTTTTTGATAATAGTGGAACGTTATATGCAAACTCCGATGCAAGATGAACTTCTGTCGGAATTTTTGCCCATTTTTCAAAATAATGCCTTCCTACTAACCCTGCATTATAGCTAGTTCCACACCCAATAATATAAATTCTATCCGCTTCTTTTACTTTTTCGACAATCTCTGCATCTATAGATATTTTTTTATCTTCAAAATATTTTGATAAAATATTTCTCATTGCACTTGATTGCTCATCAATTTCTTTTATCATATAGTGTGGATAAACACCTTTATCAATTTCTCCGTGCTTAATATCTGGCGTAAACGTATCTCTAGTTATTATTTCTCCAAATTTATTTTCGATAACAACATCATTTTTAGTTACTGTTACAATTTCTTTATCATTAATTTCAAAAAATTTATTAGTATATTTTATCATTGCAAGTGCATCGCTACCTACATAATTACAGTCTTCTCCAATACCGACTAATAACGGACTCTTATTTTTAGCGACATAAATAGTGTTTTTATCTTCACTATCAATCAAACAAAGTGCATAAGAACCTTGCAATTTAGAAATTGTTTTTAAAAATGCCTCTTTTGTCGTAAGCCCTTCATTTGAAAATAACTCCACTAACTGAACTATTACTTCCGTATCAGTTTCTGAAACTAAATTAACATTTTTGAAAAATCTATCTTTTAATTCTTGAAAATTCTCGATTACTCCGTTATGAACTAACGTAAATCTCTTATTAAAACTTTGATGCGGATGTGAATTTGTTGTATTTACCCCACCGTGAGTTGCCCAACGTGTATGACCAATTCCAATACTAAGTTCTAAATCTTCTGGCACTAAATCTTCTAAATTTTTAATTCTGCCAACAGTTTTTAAAACTTTTACTTCTCCATTAATTCCCGCAATTCCACACGAATCATAACCACGATATTCTAAACTATTTAATCCGTCTATTAAAAACTGAACTCCATTTCCATTTCCTACATATCCTACAATTCCACACATATATATTTCTCCTAAAAATTATCTTTGTAAAATTAAATTAACATTGTAATAAATAGACTTTAAATAGTATTTAAAATAAAAAACTATTACATACGTAATAGTTTAACTAATATTATAAGCTATCTATTACTGCACAACTAAATAAAGGTTATACACCTTTTAATTAATTATTAGTAAGAGATAGCAACAATTTTGTATATGCGTAGCAAATTTTGTATGTCGCTTTACGAAACTCTTTATTCCGAAAAAGCATCCGCCGAATTTTCGATAACTTTTTTCCTCGTCAACTAAATTTATTTTAATCGTTAAAACTTAGTTCGGGCGCTATAACTATGAAAAATTTTCCTCCGATATTTTATTCTAATATATAATATACTAGATTTTTACAAAAGTCAACATTAAGAAAAACCGAGATACTTACACATCTCGGTTTTATAAATAATATTAAGCTTCGTTTATATCTTTAGCATTTTTCACTTCATCAGGAAGAACTATCTCAGAAACTTTATTTATATTTTCATATTTTTCACTAGATACAGTTTTAATCGTTCCTTTTTGTCCATCTACATTTATTTCTAATTCAATAGTACTATCTAAACTAATAGGAAGATATGTAGATTTATCAACTACATATTTAGCTGTAAATGATTTGAATGTCATATTATTTTTAATTTGTTCAAATGCAGCAGAATTTCCTCCTGTTGATTTAGATAAAATATCAAAAACAATATCTTTAATATTATCTACATTTCCTGAGAAAGAAATTTCATATTTTCCATCTTTTTCTTCTACTTTAATACCATCAACTTTCTTTTTGAATAATTCCAAAGATGCATTTGAAGATACTAAACTTTGATTATCAACTAGATATATTTGTTGAATAATAGATGTATCTGATGTTTTCAACCATTCTTCTCCATCTCCGGTCATTGGACTCTTAATATACAAAGTATTATCTTTGTAATACATATTAATAGATATATCTCTACCTAAAATAGTTGTTATTGTATCAAGTTTAAAAGTTAGTGGCTCTGAAACAGTTGTTCCAGAAATTGAAGTTTTTGTAACAAGTGGCTGTTGCCCTTCTCCTTCTGGTGTTATAGTTATTTCGGCAGTAGATTTTACATCTGCACTTTTAATATTTTTTGTATTTTCATAAAATTTTGTTAAAACGTCATCATTAGATACTGAAGCACTACAAGCAACAGAAATTACCGTTACAACGCTCAACATAACGACAAAAAATAATTTTTTTAAATTTTTCATTATATTA
>CAMBPW010000055.1 GCA_945869755.1 uncultured Gemella sp. | reverse complement strand
ATGTCCAATACTAATATTTAATTTTTATGTCCAATTAATTGGGGTCATCACAATTAGTCGTCTTTTTCTTGTCTATATAATTCTTTTTCTTCAAAATAATTTTTATTATTCCACTTATTTGTTATTAACCAATACCATTTAGTTTCGTATTTCAAGTAGTATTCTTCAAGTTCTCCATTTTTTAATTTTTCTTTTAAAGTTTATTTTAAAAAGCAAAAGATTCAAAGAAAATTTTGTTTGATTTAATACCTTTTTGTGTTAAATATTTTTTGTATGCACTATTCATCGCAGTAGGTCCAGCTATAATATAGCTACAATTTTCATCAATAGGCAAAATATCTTCCAATTGTTCGTTGCTATATCTACCTATTTTGGCATAAATTTTTATATTATGTTTTTTTTGTAAATTTTCTAAAACGTCTGTATATAAAATATCTTTTCCTTGTTTAACGGTATATATGAAAGTAATATTTTTTTCATCAAAACTACTAGCAAGTGATATTAGAGAAGTAACGCCAATTCCACCACCAACTAAAATTAACTTTTCGTCTTGTGGCAAAGTTTTTACGATGTTATTTAATATTCCGTAACCGTTAGAAAAAATAACTTTTTCTCCTACTTTAATATTTTGTAATTGTTTAGTAAAATCTCCAACTGCATCAATTCCTAAAACTATTTTCCATCTATTGCAGGGTTATTAACTATAGAAAAAGGGTGTTGTTCTTTTAAATCTTTATACTGAGGTAGAGATATAAAAATAAAATCTCCGGCTTTAATTTTTGATAAAGAGTGTTTTGATGAAGTAATTTCTAAATGAATAATTGTCCCTAATATTTTTATATTACTAATTTTTCCGATGTTAATGCTTTTGTTTTTATTTAAAAGATAAATAAAATATGTTCCTAGAGATATAATAGTATATGCAGTAACTAATATAAAAAATGGAGTTATTTCACGAATGTAACTAATTAAAATTATATGTATATAAGCTACTATAACTACTAATAAATTTAATCTGTGTATCCAAATTGATAATTCGTGTTTAAAAGTTTTTTCTAAAAATTTTTTAGTTTGTGCGAGAAATGGTATTTTATTAGTGAACCAACTTGCCATAAATACTATAGAATAACATATTATAACAGTTGCTAAATATAGCGAAAATTCTCCTGTCGTTTCAATAATACCAGCAGAACTTAACAAATTATCATGTAACCACATTAATATAAGGGCTAAAACAGAAGTAACGCCGTGAATTATATACATATCAGGCAAACCGATAATTTTATCTAACCATTTAGGTCTACTTGCTAAAAATATTGCAACAAGCATCCAAACATAAGCAAAAAGACCTAGATTTATTCCTAACTTGTAATCTGCATATAAAATATTTAAACCGTTACTTAGTGTAATTATGAGTGGTAAAGGTACTGTAAATAATAATATTAACCATATTACATTTAGCATAAATTTATGATTTTTTAACATTAATAAATTCTCCTAATTCAAACGGAAAAATTTTATTATCTTGACAAATAATTCCCGTTAGTTTTTCTTTCTCTATAAAATTTTTAAATTTTTCTTTAGTACAAGCTACACCTACAGTTGTCCAAACATCAACAACTGATAAATAATGTCCAACAATAGTGATTTGTTTATCTTCAATTTTTTCATTACTAATTATATGTCTTCCTCTTTTATTAATTCCCGAAGTTGCAACAGCTCCGTTTTTAATTTCATAACTAGCTATGAGTTCTGTCGTATTTTTCGGGTTTTCAATACCAATATTCCACGAAAAAGAACTATTTTCTATAACACCTAATTGCATATCGCCACCAACATTTATTGCAACACCTTCAACAAAATTAATGTTAAGCAAAGGTTGTAAAAATAGAAAGAATGCTCTCTCAGTCGCCCAACCTTTAACGAATCCTGTAGGATTATATTTTCCGTCAAAATAGTTGTTAAAAATTCCGTCTGTTTCTTTTTTTGCAAGCAAACTTTCTATAAAAACATTTTGATACTCTATATCAAGCATAAAATTTGCAAAATCATCACCAATTTCTCTATGATTACTTACGAAACTATCTTTAAGAAAAGGAGAAAATTTATCTTCTATTTTTTGAAAAAACTTTTTTATACTCTCAACATTTGTATTTAAAGTTTCAATAATAGAATTTGAAAAATTGTCCTTAACAAATTGAATAGTTACATTAGTATTCATCGCTTTAAATGTAAAAATTTTAAATTTCATTTTGTTTACGACTGTAATGATTTGTTAATAGCGTCTTGAAGTGATCCTGTAAAACCGTTAAAAGTTTCAGTCGCTCCAGAAATTAATGAAATTTGACTATTCTGTTTTTCTAACGCTTCTTTAGTATATTTCGGTATTGCATTCGCATTAATTTGCTTAGATTCAGAATCTTCGTTCGGATAAATTAGGGGGTTAATCGCTGTAATTTTACCGCCACTAACAGTTATTGAAAGTTGAACATCTCCACGACGAGTACGTATTACTTCTCCCGTAAATGTTCCGTCTTTTAATGTATAGTTTTGAGTAGTTTGTACATTTGAAGTTGTGTTAGTTGTTGTTTGTTGTGTCGTATTTTGATTGCTAGTAGTTGAATTGTTATTTGTTTGTTCTGGTTTGTAAAAAGTGTAATAACCACTAAGTCCAATAGAAGTTAGTGCTACACCAGAAAGTGTAATTTTTAAAGTTTTATTTTTTCCCATAATTATCCTTTCTAAATATTTAATAATGAAATTATAAATAAAAAACTTAAAATTAAGTATAAACTGACTATAAAAAAAAACTTAGCTATAAAAGCTAAGTTTTTTTATTTATTATCTGTTATTTTCCCAATAATCTTCTAATTCAGTTTTTATTACTGAAACTCTAGGTCCAAAAATTACTTGAACACCATTTCCAGATTTTATTACTCCTAGAGAACCTGATTGTTTTAATAAATCTTCATTTACTAATTCAGGATTAGCTACTGTTGTTCTTAATCTTGTAGCACAAGCGTCAACGTCAGTTATGTTAGCTAAACCACCAAGCCCTTGAGCTAATATAACAATTTCATCTTTAACTCCATCAACTTTAACTGTTTGAGAAGCTTCTTCTTTTTTGTTTAAGTAGTCAGCTTTAGTGTGTAATTTAACATCTTCTACTGCATCTTCACGACCAGGAGTTTTTAGTTTTAATTTTAAAATTAAAGTTTTGAACACGAAGTAGTAAACTACGAAGTAAACAGCTCCAAGAGGAATTGCTAACATCCAGTTTGTTTTTCCGTTTCCTTGTAAAATACCGAATAAGAAGAAGTCAATTAATCCACCAGAGAATGTTTGTCCTATAGCGATATTTAAAATGTGCATCATCATAAATGAAACACCTGCTAAAATAGCGTGTACTACATATAAAATTGGTGCAACGAATAAGAATGAAAATTCGATTGGCTCAGTAATACCAGTTAACATTGCAGTAAGAGCTGCTGACATAAGTAATCCACCAGCTACTTTTTTGTTTTCTGGTTTAGCAGTGTGATACATAGCTAAAGCTGCTGCTGGTAAACCGAAAATCATGAATGGGAATTTCCCTGCCATAAATCTAGCGTGTTCGATTGTGAACATTCCTGTCCAGTTAGGATCACCTAATTGAGCAAAGAAGATATTTTGAGCTCCTTGAACTAATTGTCCAGAAATTTCCAGCGTTCCACCAACTCCTGTTTGCCAGAATGGTAAGTAGAATACGTGGTGTAGACCGAACGGAATAAGTGAACGCTCAATTAAACCGTAAATTAAAGTTCCAACATATCCTGAACCTGTAACTAATCCACCAAGTGCATAAATACCATTTTGAACTGTTGGCCATACATAATACATTAAAATACCTACAAATACATAAGTAATAGTAGAAATGATAGGTATAAATCTTGAACCACCAAAGAATGATAATACAGTAGGAAGTTCGATTGTGTGGTATTTATTATGTAAATAAGAAACACCAAGACCTGCTATGATACCACCAAAAACACCCATTTGCAATGATTGGATACCTACGATAGATCCGATAGTTCCTCCAAGAACATCTTTAGAGATAGTACCATCTGCTAAAATTTGTCCGTGAGTTTTTAACATCGCATTAATAGATGTGTGCATTACGAAAAATGCAATCATTGCTGATAGTGCAGCAACTTCTTTTTCTCTTCTTGCCATACCGATAGCTACACCAACTGCGAAAATTAATGGTAAAGTACCAAAAATTGCATCTCCTGCGTTAGACATAACTGTAAGTATAGTATTTAAAAATGTTCCTTCTCCTAAAATAGAAGTAAGTCCATATGATGCTATAGTAGTTGGGTTAGTAAATGAAGCCCCAATACCTAGTAACAGACCTGCAACTGGTAAAACCGCTATTGGTAACATAAATGAACGACCAATACGTTGCAATACTGCGAAAATTTTATTTTCTTTCATTGTCTTTTAACCTCCAAAAAAATATAATGATGTCATAAAAATAAAAAGACTTTTTAATTCTAGCATTAAAAAATAAGTTTGTAAATGTTTGATTTTACACAAAGCGAACAATGAAAACGATTTTTAACAGAGGAAATTAATATAATTCAAACATAAAAATTTACACTGAATGCTTGTGGTGGCTAATGATAAAGTGATTTAAAAAAATAAAAGTGGTGTTAATTTTACTTAAAAATAACTAAAAATTTTTTTTATGAAAATATAAAAAATATTTTTCAAACCTTGGAATATCGGTGGTATCGTTACTTTTTTGTTTTTGTAATTATTTATTTTTTATAGAATATTGTAATATTTTTAAAATAAAAAAGGGAGATACCCGAAAATCAAGAATTTGATTTTGTTGGGTTCTCCCTCGTATAATTTACTGTATTTTAAAAATATTTTATAAATAGAATACTATGTTTTAGTAGTTATATTAAATAAGAGTTTATTGTTTTTTTAGTTAATCATATTATTTGAGTTTTAATTTAGTAATTCTCCATTTGAAGAGATTATATCTTTATACCAATAAAAACTTTTCTTTTTATATCTTTCTAAAGTTCCAGATCCGTCATCGTGGCGATCTACATATATAAAACCATATCTTTTTCTTAATTCGGCAGTAGTGAAACTTACTAAATCAATACATCCCCAAGAAGTGTAACCTAATATTTCTACACCGTCTTTTATAGCTTCTGCTACTTGTACTAAGTGATCGTTTAAATATTTTATACGATAATCGTCATTTACAGTTTTTACACCGTCTACTTCAATCAATTCATCAACTGCGCCCAAACCATTTTCTACTATAAATAGAGGTTTCTGATATCTGTCATAAACATTGTTTAAGTAGTAGCGTAACCCTTTCGGATCTATTTGCCAACCCCATTCACTAGCTTCTAAATACGGATTAGGTACTCCTCCAATTATATTCCCTTCTCCTGCTTCGATACTTTTATCGGTACTTTCACAAACGCTCATATAATAACTAAAAGATACAAAGTCAACTGTATTTTTTAAATCTTCTACGTCTTGGTCTGTAATTTCTAAATTAATATTATTTTCTTCAAACATTCTATTTGCGTATGACGGATAATATCCTCTTACTTGTATGTCAGAAAAATAATAATTTTCTCTTTCAGCTTGTAATGTTTTTAACATATTTTCTGGTGTTGGAGTTAAAGGATAAATTGGCACACCTAAAATCATACAACCTATTTTAGCATCAGGAATAATTTTATGGCAAAGTTTAACAGCTCTTGCACTTGCTACTAATTCGTGGTGTATAGCTTGAAAAATATCATTTTTTGATAAATTTTCTTTCGGTGTATAAATTCCACCGCTTAAAAGTGGTGCGTGTGATATAGAATTTATTTCATTAAATGTAAGCCAATATTTAACTTTGTTTTTATAACGTTCAAAAACAGTTGTTGCATATTTTTCAAAAAAATCTATTAATTTTCTATTTCGCCAACCGTCATATTTTTTCGCTAGATGCAATGGTGTTTCGTAATGTGATAGTGTTACTAACGGTTCTATACCATATTTTTTGCACTCATCAAAAACATTATCATAAAATTGTAGTCCTAATTCGTTAGGTTGTTCATCATCGCCGTTCGGAAAAATTCTAGACCACGCAATTGATAGACGTAAAACTTTAAAGCCCATTTCTGCAAAAAGTTTGATGTCTTCTTTATATCTGTTATAAAAATCAATACCTATTAACTTTAAATTATCTTCTGTTGGTTGTTCGGTTGGTCGATATTTCCAGCCTTTTGGTGCTACGTCTTGGACGCTTAACCCTTTTCCATCTACATTATATGCACCTTCACATTGATTAGCAGCTATTGCTCCACCCCATAAAAAGTTTTTTGGAAATTTACTCATTTTTATTCTCCTTTTTTTATAGTACAATTACATTATATATTTATTCTCTTTTTTTATAGTACAATTA
>CAMBPW010000054.1 GCA_945869755.1 uncultured Gemella sp. | reverse complement strand
ATTATATTAAATTAGTAATTTATTATGAGAGTAGGGGTGTTTTATGTCTGATTTAAAACCTGTAACTTTATATGCTTCAAAAATGACTTATCAAGTTGAGGCTATGCGTATAGTTAGAGATAGTAAAAATATGATTGTTAATTATATAGAGGCTGCAAAAGTTTTAGGCAACTTTCCTAAAGGATTAAATTATGTTACTAGCTTTTATAATTCAAAAACTGGAAGTAGTGGTACACTTTTTGAAAATATTGAAGAAAATAATTATATTTTAGCTTATACTGGTACAAATCCTTATAATGATGGTCAAAAAGATATAGCTACTGATATTTATGATGTTTGTATGGGGCAAGGTAGACATTATAAATGTTGTTTTGATTTTTATAAAAAAGTTGTTGAAAAATATGGAGATAATATTATTTTAACTGGTCATTCTTTAGGTGGTAATATTGCACAGCGTGTTGCGTTAGAATTTAATGTAAAGAAAACTATTATATATAATTCTGCTCCACTTTATATAAAAAATGGTGTTGATTTGTTTATGGAAGTTAATGATAGTAATAGGTTAGTTTATACTAAAAGATTACGTCGTTACAAAAAGATGGGTATGAATATTGATAAAAAATTAGTAGAATTTACAGGAGATATAATTCATTTTTCAGCAGAAGATGACTTTGTAAATAAATTGTTACGCTCACTTGGAGATGAAGTTGTTTATGTTGGAACTGATTATATTTTGAAAGATGCTGGTTGGCACACTTTGAAAACTTTAGCGAAAACTAACGGAGATGTAATACAAGATGTTATTTCTAATAAAATTGTTAGAAAAACAAAATTTGCTACAGCACATAATAAATTATCAGCTATTGAGTATAAAAATTTAATAGAAGCAGTAAGAAGTAACGAGTCGGCATTTTTATATTTTATTGGCCCTATTATAGAAAGTGATGTTTTATTAAATTTTATTTCACACTATTTTGAAGATATTAATGCTAGTAAGTTTATTCAATATATAATTAATTCGGTTAAGAATGAAAATAATTAAAGATGTGTCTTTTGAAATTTAGTATAGTAGTTATATTGTTTTTAATAAATGGATATTAGTTTTTAATCCTCCAAAGTCTCATTACGATTTATAAACAATCTTCATTTTTTGTAAATCGTAATAAAAACTATTTAAAAACACTTGTTTTATCACGAAATATATAAAACAAAATCGTAAATCGTAATGATTTCTTTAAACGCAAAGTATATTGACTTACGATTTATAAAACTGTATAATTAAATTATAAATAAAATAACTATCGGAGGATAAATATATGTCAAATAAATGTAAATGTGGTTGTGTAATGGAAAACTGCAATTGTGAAAAAAGTTGTGGGTGTGGTTGTCATAATGCAAAAACAGACTGTGGATGCGGAGATTGTGTAGCAGGAGATTGCAGTTGTGAAGAAAGTTGTGGATGTGGTTGCCATAATGCAAAAACAGATTGTGAATGTGGTGATTGTCTAACGGGAGATTGCAACTGTAAAGAAAGTTGTGATTGTGGATGCCATAAAGCTGCATAAAAATAAGTGGTTCAGAAATTTCTGAACCACTTTTAATTTTTAACTATTAAATTTTATTAAAACTTTGTAATGTATTATTTATCCAATTTTTAGCGTTTTTAAAATCTTCTTCATTAGGATGTGATTTTGAACTTTCTACCCACTCAAGCATCGTGTTATCAATTTTATGGATAAAGTTTGGATCTTTCCAAGTTAATATTTTGAATACTATCAAAATTTTCGGGTCTATTTTTCCTTGACAAATAAAACTAGATAATACATTATTATTTAAATTTTTCATATATTGAATGTAATTATTTATTGAGTCCGTTGCGTGATAATGATTTTCTGGAACGCCACAAGTCATAAATAATGCCACGTTTTTATTTTTTATTTCTTGAGTTTCGATAAACTTCATCATATTTTTGTTTGCAGTAGCTTTATCTACCCAGCAACCTAAAATATATAAATCGTAATTTTGTAATTTGTGTTTTGTCTTTCTAATGTCAATAAAATCAACTTCTACTAATTCTTTTATTTGTTCATAAATAGCGATAGCAACTTTTTTTGTATTTTTTGTTTTTGATGAGTATGCTAATAAAACTTTCATAATAACTCCTTTATTGTTGTTACTATTATTATAACACATTAAAATTTTATCGTAAATGAGAAATATTATCGTTTAAATTTATAAAATAAAACAAAAAAACTATCCCACTTTTTTCGTAAATATAGTATAATAATTTTAAAGTATGGAGGTGTATATTATGAAAAAATATATAAAATTATTAGTTTTATCTACAGTTATTGTTTTGCCTTTGACGGCTTGTTCTTCACAAGATAATAGCAATAATACGAAACAAGAAACGACTCAAAACTCTACTAATCAAAGTAGTACAACACAAAATAATAATGTAGAAGTAAAACATAATTATGATGATGCTAGAGCGTTAGTAAATGATTGGATTAGTTTACAATTAAATTCTTTTGATTTCAGAAGTGTTGATTATGCTAGACAAACGCCGCCTGGATTTGCTACGTTGTCTGCAACAAAAAATGTAGAAAAAATAGAAATTGCTAATAGTGGAGCTATAACTGTTTATAATTTATCTGATATAGTAGATATTTATAATACTTATAATAGAAATATTTATAATGAAAAAGAAGTTTTAGCAGATATTGAAAATTTATTATCTCGTGAAGGAAGAACAACTTTTACGAAAGTAGTTGATAATTATAAAGACAAATCTGTTGATGAAATAAAAACGTTAGCTGAAAGAATGGGTACGGTACTTTATTTCAGTGGTGATAAAAAAATAGTAGCAAATATTCCGTTCGGATTAGGAGGAGCGAATTTTCCTCTAGCTAGTTCAGAAGATAAATGGCAAGTTAAAGATGATACTTTAGAAATTCCGATGGTAACTACAGACAACGAAGTAAAAGCTACAATAACTTTGAAATTAAACAAAAAAGATTACGTTGGTGGGAATAAAAAATCAACTTACTACGTTTATAATATCGAGGAAAAGTAAAAATAACAGAGCGATACTGACAGTCGCTCTGTTTTTTATTATTCATTTATTCCAAATTTTTCTTTAATTGCATCGGCGACTATCATGCCTGTAAGCCAAGCAACTGTCAAGTTATAACCTCCTATTTCTCCGTGCAAATCAAGAAGTTCTCCTGTTAAATATAAATTATCAATTTTTTTGTGTTGACAATTTTTAGGAGAAATTTCTTTTAACGAAACACCGCCTGCTGTAGTAAATGCGTATTCCAACCCTAAAGTTCTAACATTAGTAAGTTCATATCGTTTTATTTTATTAACGATAAATTTTCTAATTTCTTTTTTGCTAGGATTATTTTTCGGGAAATATTTCATTATGTGCTGATAAAATCTTTTTGGGAATTTCTGTTCTAAAAAATTGTTATCGTTCCAAATTTTTTCAAATAGTAAATCTTCGTTTTCGTCGGGTAGAAAATCTATAAATGTAACTCCTTCTTCTCTTGCGACAAATTCTCCCATACTAATTGCGACAGGGCCACTAATTCCTTTGTGAGTAAATAGTATACTACCAGAAAAAGAACGTTTTTTATTGAACATTTTTACATTTTCTATTGATAATCCGGAAAGTTCTACAAAATCTGGAAAAACTAAAGCAACTTCACTCGGAAAAATTTTTGTAAATTTTACTCCGTAATTTTTTAAAATTTTGTGCATAGATCCGTCGCTTCCGCTTTTTGGATATGTTTTACCTCCGCTACAAACTACAATGTTTTTTCCGTAAAAATTACCGTTGTTTGTAACGACTCCACATAATTTTTCGTTTTCAAATATCAAATCTTCAACTTTATGATTTTTTTTAAGTGAAATATTATGGATTTTAAAGCAATCAACTACATCTTTTGCCTTTTCACTTGCAGGGTATAGTCTGCGATTTTCTTGTTTTAAAGGTAAGTTATGCTTTTTAAAAAATTTTTTTAAATCGTATTTGTAATATGCAGAGCGTAAAAATCTTCCGTTATGTATAGCTTTTTCTAATTCTTCTGGAGAGTCGCTAGACATAACGTTACACCTTCCGTTACCTGTCATTAAAAGTTTTGTTCCGATTCGTTTAGTAGCCTCTAATAATAAAATTTTTAAATTTGTATCGTTAAGTCTGTCTGCAATCATAAGACCTGAACTTCCAGCACCTACTATTATTAAATCATAAATATCTTTTCTCATGTCGCCCTTTCTGTAATAAAACAATAAATAAACTTGTTATAATTAATTACCTTTTAAAAATTTTAAAAAATTTTTTTATAAATCTAATTGTATATTTTATAATTATAAATAGTTATATAACAAAAATAACTTTAAAATATAATACAGCGAATAAAAACTTAATAACAGAATAAAACTGTAATTTAAAAAAATATAAATTAAATATTTTGTGTTTTAATCGGAGTTTAAAAATAAAAAAATAAAATACAAATAAAATTATTTTTTTCTTAAAAACAGATATACAACAGATATTTACATTATTTTTTTTTTATGATACAATCAAACTGTAAAAACAAGGAGTAAATATTTTTCTAATTATAAAATAAATCCTACCAATATTTTAAATGTTAGAACTTTATTTGTCCAATTATATATATAAAAAATTTAATAAGGAGTGTCATATTATGGCAAAAGAAAAAGAATTAATTTTAGATCCAGTAGAAGAGGTTAATACTCTTGTAGAAAAAGCTTTAGTTGCTTTAGCTGAGTTTGAAAAAATCGAGTGTCAAGATAAAGTTGACGAAATAGTTCAAGCAGCAGCAGTAGCAGCACTTGCAGCACACGGTCCGTTAGCTCTTCATGCAGTTGAAGAAACTGGACGTGGAGTTGTAGAAGATAAAGCAGCAAAAAATCTTTACGCTTGTGAATATGTAGTGAACAGTATGCGTGGATTAAAAACTGTAGGAGTTATTGATAGAGATGATGTAGATGGTGTTGTATCTATCGCTGAGCCAGTTGGGGTAATTTGTGGAGTTGTTCCTACAACAAACCCAACATCTACAACTATTTTTAAATCTTTAATTTCATTAAAAACTCGTAACCCAATTATTTTCAGTTTCCACCCATCTGCAAATGAATGTTCAAAAGCAGCAGCACGTATCGTAAGAGATGCAGCTATTAAAGCGGGAGCGCCAGAAAACTGTATTCAATTTATTGAAAAACCTTCTATGGAAGGAACTAATGCTTTAATGAATCATAATGGAGTTGCTACAATTTTAGCTACTGGTGGTAACGCAATGGTTCGTGCAGCATATTCTTGTGGAAAACCAGCACTTGGAGTTGGAGCAGGAAACGTTCCAGCATACATTCACAAAGATGCAAAATTAAAACGTGCAGTAAATGATATTATTTTAAGTAAAGCATTCGATAACGGAATGATTTGTGCTTCTGAACAAGCAGCAATAGTTGATAAAGAATTGTATGATGAATTTATTTCTACAATGAAAGAACATAGAGTTTATTTCGTAAATAAAAAAGAAAAAGCATTACTTGAAAAATTATTATTCGGAGTAGAAGCTAAATCTAAAGATTGTGCAGGAGCTAAATTAAATTCTGTAATAGTTGGTAAACCAGCTACAGAAATAGCAAAACTTGCAGGATTCTCAGTTCCAGAAAGTACAGTAATTATCGCTGCAGAATGTAGTGAAGTTGGAGTAAATGAGCCATTAACTCGTGAAAAATTATCTCCAGTTCTAGCAGTTATTAAATCTAAAGATAAAGAAGACGGAATTGAAAAAGCTCGTCAAATGGTAGAATTTAACGGGTTGGGACACACAGCTGCAATTCATACAGAAGATGCAGATATCGCAGAAGAATTTGGAAAAGTTGTTCGTGCATGCCGTATCACATGGAATTCTCCATCAACGTTTGGAGGTATAGGAGATGTTTATAACGCATTTATCCCTTCATTAACATTAGGATGTGGAAGTTATGGACGTAACTCTGTATCAGGAAACGTATCAGCAATTAACTTAATTAACGTAAAACTTGTTGGTAGAAGAAACAATAATATGCAATGGTTTAAAGTTCCACCAAAAGTTTATTTTGAGCCAAATTCAATTAAATACCTTCGTGAAATGGAGGGTTTAGAGAGAGTGGTAATCGTAACTGATGAATCTATGGTTAAGCTAGGATTTGTACAAAAAGTAGTTGATCAACTTAACAAGCGTAAAAACAAAGTACAAGTTCAAGTATTTGACGGAGTAGAGCCAAACCCTGATATCACTACTGTAGAAAAAGGGACAGCATTAATGAATAGCTTCAAACCAAATGCAATAGTTGCATTAGGAGGAGGATCTCCTATGGACGCAGCAAAAATTATGTGGTTATTCTATGAGAGACCAGATGCTGATTTTAATGAATTAGTTCAAAAATTTGCAGATATTAGAAAACGTACAGTTAAATATCCTCATTTAGGAAATA
>CAMBPW010000053.1 GCA_945869755.1 uncultured Gemella sp. | reverse complement strand
ATGTCCAATACTAATATTTAATTTTTATGTCCAATTAATTGGGGTCATCACACTACTTAGTAGCTTTTTTCTATTTTTAACTCCAAATATTTCTTTTATTTGCTTTAGCTTCATTTTGAGCTTCAGTAAATTCTTTTAAATATCGTGTATCAGGTTCTTTTACATACTTTATTTCAGCTAATCCTTCTGATAATAAAATTTTCTGGACTGATTTACCATCTGCATAAACATAAGCCAATGCTCTATTGTATTTATCTTTTTTTTGATAAACATCAAATTCAATTTCTACTTTTTTAGCTTCTAATAATATCTTTTCATTTCTAGAACTAGCTTCTGGACCATAAGGTTGAACTTCTGTATTTTCTTTAACAGTTTCAGGAGTATCAATAAGTAAATATCTAACAGTTAATTCTTCATTATTAAACATAACTTTAATAGTATCTCCATCAATTTTTCTAATGAATTTTACGAGATATTTAGTTTTATCACCTCTAACTTCAATTCCATTAATAGTATCGCTTTTTGTACCACTATTTAAAGTTATATTGTTACTAAAATACAGTATAGTTATAATTAATATTGTAAATATTGTAGTAAGAATAGTGTATAATTTTTTATTCATTATCGTCTCTTTCAATTAAATTATTAATTATTTCTTCTAATTTCATACTTCTACTTGCCTTGAATAATAAAACTTCATTATTTAATTTTTTATTTTCAAAATATTCTTCCACATTTTTATTATTTTCAAAATGTAGTTTTTCTATATTTGATAATAATATGTTTTCATGTATAAACTTAGACAAACAACCTACAGTTATAATTCTATTAATTGTTTTTGAATTATTATTAATGTATTCTGCAATATCTTTATGAAATTGTATTTCATTTACTCCTAATTCATACATATTTCCTAAAACTAATGTTTTTTTATCATAATTATTTATATTTTCTAGAACATCAATAGCTGCTTTCATGGAAGTAGGACTTGCATTATATGCATCATTTATTATTAAATTATTTTTAAAGTTAATATTTTCTAAACGCATTTTTGTTATTTTTTCTAAATCATTTAGTTTTTCAATAATTTTATTATCATCTATTCCTAATTCTTTTGCTACTGCATATGAGTATAAAATATTTAATAAATTATGTTTTCCTCTAAGTTTAGTTTCAAATTTTTTATTTATATTATTTATGGAAAAAGAAGTACTATAATTATTAAACTTGTAATTTTTAATGTACATATCGTTATTATTAGAAAATCCACAAGATAATGATGTTAAATCTGATTTTTTAAATACTAATTTGGAAAGTAGGGGGTCATCTCCATTATATATAAAAATACCATCATTTTTTAAATAATTTACAATCTCAAATTTACCGTTAGCAATTCCAGCTCTATCTTTAAAAAATTCTAAATGGCTTTCTCCTATATTTGTAATAATAGCGAAGTCTGGTTCTACCAATTTTGATAAAAAATTAAGTTGCCCAAATCCGTCTGCACCCATTTCTAAAATTAATATTTCTGTATTTTCTGGAGCTGAAAGAATAGTTATAGGTACTCCTAATTCATTATTAAAATTACCGATTGTTTTGTGAATTTTATATTTTATAGATAAAAATCCTGATATTATATCTTTAGTAGTAGTTTTTCCATTACTTCCTGTAATAGCAACTACTTTTGCTGATAGTTTTTTTAAATAATCTTTTGCTAATAGTTGAATAGAATTGTAACTATCTGCAATATATATAATATTATTTTCTATTTCCAAATTTTCTCTTAATGACAATGAAGCAACAGCTCCATTATCAAATGCTTTTTGTATATAGTTATGACCATCAGTGTTATCTCCGATAAAAGGAATAAATAAATCTCCTGGTTTGACTTTTCTACTATCTATAGCAATTCCAGTTATTGTAACATCATTATATTTAGTTATTTTTTTTGATTGTACTATTTTTTGTATTTCTTCAATTGAATATTTCATAAATATACCTTATTGTTGAATGGTTTTTCTTTCGTTATATCTTTCTTTGGCTAAAATTAGTAATTTATCTATTAAGTCAGAATATTTTAATCCCATATTAGCCCACAATGAAGGGAACATTGAGAATTTA
The DNA here is from genome assembly GCA_945869755.1 of uncultured Gemella sp. Lineage (GTDB taxonomy): Bacteria > Bacillota > Bacilli > Staphylococcales > Gemellaceae > Gemelliphila. The sequence continues at coordinate 4,395 of CAMBPW010000053.1, read as the reverse complement.
GTAAAACCTGGCATTGTATTAACTTCGTTTATAAATATTTCATTTTCTTTTGTTAAGAAGAAATCTGCACGAATTAATCCAGAACCATCTATAGCAAGAAATGCTTTTTTTGCCATTTCTCTAAATATTGGATAAAGATCTGGATTGATTTTTGCTGGTATTTCCATACGTGATTGCCCATCTGTATATTTAGTTTCATAATCATAAAATTGTGAAGTTGAAATATTTATTATTTCTCCTGGTTCACTAGTTTCAACGTCAGTATATCCTAATATAGCTACTTCTATTTCTTTTGCACCAGTAACACCTTTTTCTACTACTATTTTTCTATCATATTTTAATGCTTCATTAATTCCATAAATTAATTCTTCTTTATTTTTACATTTGCTAATTCCAACTGAAGAACCTAAATTTACAGGTTTTACGAACATAGGATAAGATAGTTCGTCTTCTAATTTACTTATTATTAATTCTTTATTTCTGTACCATTCTGTATTTATAAAGTCAACATAGGGTAGTTGTGGAAGTCCTACGCTTGAAAATATTTTTTTTGCAATAGCTTTATCCATTCCAGTAGCAGATGACAACACGTTATTTCCAACATAAGCTATATCCATAATTTCTAAAAAACCTTGAATAGTCCCATCTTCGCCATTAGGTCCATGTAAAACGGGAAATACGATATCTAGCTTTTTACCATCAATAAATAAAAGTGAACTAATATTTGACTCGAAATTATCAAATATTAATGTTTTTTCGTCAATAATTTCATTAGTAATTAATTCGCCTCTCGCCCAATTACCATCACGAGATATAAATATAGGATAAACATTATATTTTTCTTTATTAACTTCATTTATAATAGATTTAGCAGTAAGAAGAGATACAGAATGTTCTGAACTTTTACCACCATAAATTATAGCAATATTTTCTTTTTTATTAACCATATTTTTCTCCTTTTTTATGAGTGTTAAAAATTATTATATCATATCATGTAATAACTCTCATAGTAATTTATTTTATATTATATTTTTCTTTTGTTTCAGATATTAAATCACGTAATTGAGCAGCTTTTTCAAAGTTGAAATTACGAGCTGCATCAAACATTTCAGTTTCTAATGATTTTATGTATGTTGTAACTTCATGATCTGATATTAATTCAATATCTTTATTTTTACTAACATTTTCTTCAAGTATTTCCTTTTTAGAAGATATAGCTTCGCTTATTTCTTTTATTATTGTTTGAGGCGTTATATTATATAATTTATTATATTCTTTTTGTATATCTCTACGACGATTAGTTTCATCAATTGCCTTTTGCATGCTTTTTGTAATGTTATCAGCATACATAATTACACGTCCATTTGCATTACGAGCAGCACGACCTATAGTCTGTAAAAGAGCTTTGTCTCCACGTAAAAATCCTTCTTTGTCAGCATCTAAAATTGCGACAAGAGAAACTTCGGGGATATCTAATCCTTCTCTTAATAAATTTATACCTATAAGGATATCAAACTTTCCTAAACGTAAATCTCTTATTATTTCAGTTCGCTCTAAAGTTTTAATATCTGAGTGTAAATATTTTACTTTTAATCCATTTTCTTTTAAATAATCAGTTAATGCTTCTGCCATTTTTTTTGTCAATGTAGTTACTAAAACACGTTCACCTTTTTTTATAATTTTTTCCGATTCTTTTGTTAAATCAAAAATTTGATTTGAAACAGGTTTTATTTCTATTTCAGGATCAAGAAGACCAGTTGGTCGAATAATTTGCTCAACTATATGATTTTTAGTATTTTCTAATTCAAAGTCTCCTGGAGTAGCGGATACAAAAATAGCTTGATTTAATTTATTTTCAAATTCAGAAAAATTTAGTGGCCTGTTATCAAGAGCAGAAGGTAATCTAAAGCCATAATCAACTAAAACTTGTTTTCTAGCTTGATCTCCGTTATACATTCCTCTAACTTGAGGAAGAGTAACATGAGATTCATCAACAACTAATAACCAATCTTCAGGGAAATAGTCTAATAATGTATAAGGGGTAGCACCACGTTCTCTTAATGTCAAATGTAAGGAATAGTTTTCTATTCCTGAACAAAATCCCATTTCTTCTAGCATTTCTAAATCATATTTTGTTCTTTGTTCTAGCCTCTGTGCCTCTAACAATTTATTTTCTGAATTTAATTCTTTAAGTCTATATTCCAATTCTTCTTTAATTCTTTTAATTGCTTCTTTAGTTTTTTCATCACCTACTACAAAGTGACTTGCAGGATAAATAACTATATGCTCCATTTCAAATAAAACTTCCCCAGTTAAAGAATCAATTTCCCTAATTCTTTCTATTTCATCACCGAACATTTCTATTCTTATAGAATTTTCATTTTCAGAAGCAGGTACAATTTCTATAATATCACCACGAACACGAAATGTACCACGACCGAATTCAATATCATTTCGAATATATTGAATACTTATTAATTTTTCTAATATTTTATCACGTGATATTTCCATTCCTACTCGTATGTTTAATCTTAAAGATTCATATTCTTCTGGAGAACCTAATCCGTATATACAACTAACACTAGCGACAATTATTACATCATTTCTATCTAAAAGAGAAGAAGTTGCACGGTGTCGTAACTTATCTATTTCATCATTTACTGAAGAATCTTTTTCTATATATGTATCAGTTGATGGAACATAAGCTTCAGGTTGATAGTAGTCGTAATATGAAACAAAATATTCTACTCTATTTTCTGGGAAAAATGATTTAATTTCAGAATAAAGTTGTCCAGCTAAAGTTTTATTGTGTGCTAAAATTAGAGTAGGCTTATTAACATTTTTTATAATATTTGAAATAGTAAATGTTTTTCCTGTCCCAGTTGCACCTAGTAAAGTTTGATATCGGATTCCATTGTTTATCCCATCTGTTAATTTTTTTATTGCAGTAATTTGATCTCCTTTTGGAGTATATTTACTATGCAAATTAAAATTATAATTTTTTTTACTCAAATTAATCACCTATAAAATTTTATTCTCGATATATTATATAATTAATTTAATTCTATTTCCATAAAAAGTATATTATAATTTAATATTATTTTTTCAGTAGATAAATATTTTTGACAATGATATAATTATAATGTTAAATTTTAAATTTAAAAGGAGATAGAATGGAAAATTGGATTGAAATATCAATACATACAACCCATGAAGCAAGTGAAATTATAGAATCTATATTATTAGATTATGAGTCAACAGGAGTATGTGTAGAAGATGCGAGCATCTTGGACGATAATTTAGATGATAATTTTGGAACAATAATTGGAGTAGATAAAAGTGATTTTCCTAGTGAGGGAGTAATAGTAAAAGGATATATTAATGAATTAAATTATACAGAAGAAATTCAAAACGCACTAAAATTAGAAATAGAGCAATTAAGTAAAAACATAAATATCGGTGATTTTTTCAAAATTGAAACTATAACAATAAAAGATAGTGATTGGGAAAATTCTTGGAAAGATTATTTTGATGTTCTAAATATAGGAAAAAAATTTGCGATAGTACCAACTTGGAGAGAATATGAAAATATAGAAAATCGTTATGTAATTAATATAGATCCAGGAATGGCTTTTGGTACAGGTGGACACGAAACTACATCGCTATGTATAAAAAATTTAGAAAAATATGTTCGTAATAAAGATAATGTTATAGATGTGGGATGTGGTAGTGGAATATTAACAATTGCAGCTAGCTATCTAACAGAAGGAAAGTTAAAAGCAGTAGATTTAGATAAATTAGCAGTAGATGTTTCTAAAGAAAATTTTGAATTAAATAATATACAAGATAGAGTAGAAGTAGCTTGTGCTAGTTTATTGGAGGGAGAAACTAGTAAATATGACATCATAGTAGCAAACATATTAGCACATATTATTGAATTGATGTTAGAAGATGCTTACAAACTTTTAAATGATGATGGATATTACATAACTTCAGGAATAATAAAAGACAAAAAAGATGATTTATTAGAAAAAGCATTGGCAGTAGGTTTTAAACTAGTAGAAGAAACTTCAGAAAATGAATGGTATTCTTTAGTATTTACAAAATAAAAAATTAAAACATAAAATAAAAGGAGAATTATTATGATAGAAAGATATTCAACAAAGGAAATGCAACAAATTTGGTCAGAACAAAATAAATTTCAAGCATGGTTAGAAGTAGAAATTTTAGCTTGTGAAGGATGGAGTAATTTAGGAGAAATACCAAAAGAAGATGTAATAAAACTACGTGAAAATGCTAATTTTGATATAAATAGAATATACGAAATTGAGCAAGAAACACGTCATGATGTTATAGCTTTTACTAGAGCAGTTAGCGAAACATTAGGAGAAGAAA
>CAMBPW010000052.1 GCA_945869755.1 uncultured Gemella sp. | reverse complement strand
ACAAATTAGCACTACTATTTCCACCTCTAATATTAGCTATTAATATTTTAGAAGCTTGTATGAGGGATATTGAAGTAGGTACTATGTATAAAGTTATTACACAAATTCAAGAACAAGGAACTTCAGACACATTTTTTAATTTAATGGGTGGTTCTTGGAATTATATGAATGCAGCAGCTGGGATATTGAATATTATTACAATAACAGGATGGTTTGGAATTTGTATTAGAAAAGTTACGTCAAAAGATAAAAGTTGTGATATGATTTGGCCCGATATGTTGTGGTTTTGGATATTAGCTTATGATTTGTGGAATTTTGCATATACTTATAATTGTTTACCACATCATTCTTGGTACTGTGGATTAGCATTATTATTAGCACCAACATTATGTGCATTTACTGTAGGTAAAGGTGCATGGTTACAACATAGAGCACACACACTTGCTATTTGGTGTATGTTTGCACAAACTTTCCCAACTTTCCAAGATAATAGTATGTTTAGAGTAGATACTACATATAATCCAACAATTTATTTCGGAGTTAGCTTTTTAGCATTAGTAGCGAATATTGCAGTATTTATTTATATGATAATAAAAGTTATAAAACTTAAAAGAAATCCTTACACTAAAGATTTATATGTTGATTTGAAACAATATAAAGAATTCAAATCATTATCTGCATAAAAATTTATAAAGTTAATAGTTAAGTATAAAATTTAGCTATTAACTTTTTTATTTTTGCTTTATTAAGCTATTAAAAATATTGATAAAATAATATTTTTATGCTATTATATTGTGATGTATAGATTGAAATTGGAGGAAAAATATGTCTAAGATTACTAAAGAGCAAGTTGAACATATTGCACACCTTGCAAGACTTGAAATAAAAGAATCAGAAGTAGAACTTTATACAGAACAATTAGAGAAAATTGTAACTTTAGTAGAAAATTTATCAGCAGTAAATACTGAAGAAGTTAAACCTACTTATCACGTTTTAGATTTAGTAAATGTTTTTAGAGAAGATGTTGCTAGTGAAGGATTAAATAGAGAAGAAGTACTAAAAAATGCCTATGAGCAAGAAGCGGGGCAATTTAAAGTGCCGACAATTATTGATTAATTAAGGAGAAGATTAATGGATTTTATGTATGAATCATTAGAGAGTTTAGAAAGTAAAATTAAAAATAAAGAAGTTAAACCCTCTGAATTAGTTAAAAGTTCTTTTGATAGAATAAAAGCAACAGATGAAAAAGTAGGTTCTTTTATTAGTTTGACAGAAGAATTAGCGTATAATCAAGCAAAAGTTTTAGATGAAAAACAAGCTAAAAATGAGTTTTCAGGAAAACTTTTTGGTATTCCTATGGGAATTAAAGATAATATTGTAACGAAAAATATTGAAACTACTTGTGCGTCAAAAATTTTACAAGGGTTTAACCCTATTTATGATGCAACTGTAATGACTAAATTAAATGCTGAAAATCCTATTTTAATAGGAAAATTAAATATGGATGAATTTGCAATGGGAGGCTCAACAGAAACTTCTTACTACAAATTAACACGTAACCCTCATGATTTAGATGCAGTTCCAGGTGGATCTAGTGGAGGTAGTGCATCTGCAATAGCAGCAGGGCAAGTTTCTTTTACTCTTGGAAGTGATACTGGGGGTTCTGTTCGTCAACCTGCATCTTATTGTGGAATTGTAGGACTTAAACCAACTTATGGTCGTGTTTCACGTTTTGGACTTGTAGCTTTTGCGTCTTCATTAGACCAAATTGGACCTATGACAAGAACAGTTAAAGATAATGCAAAAGTTTTAGAAATTATTTCTGGTCTTGATGAAAATGATATGACAAGTGCTCCTGTAAATGTTCCAAAATTTAGCGAAATAATTACGGGAGATATAAAAGGAATGAAAATAGCATTACCAAAAGAATATTTTGGAGATGGTGTTGATGAAGAAGTTAAAGCAAGTGTTTTAGAAGGAGTTAAATATTTAGAAAGTCAAGGAGCAATAGTAGAAGAAGTTTCTTTACCAAATACTGCTTATTCAATAGAAACTTATTACATAATTGCTTCTGCAGAAGCTAGTTCTAACCTTTCTCGTTTTGATGGAATAAGATATGGATATAGAAGTGAAAATGCAACTAACTTAGAAGAAGTTTACAAAAAAACTCGTGGAGAAGGTTTTGGTGCAGAAGTTAAACGTCGTATAATGTTAGGAACGTATGTTTTATCTTCTGGTTATTATGATGCTTATTATAAAAAAGCACAAAAAGTTAGAACACTTATTAAAGAAGATTTTGATAAAATTTTCGCAGAGTATGACGTTGTTATCGGGCCTACTGCACCGACAGTTGCATTTAATATTGGAGAAGAAATTACGGATCCAATTACTATGTATGCAAATGATATATTAACTATTCCTGTGAATATGGCAGGATTACCAGCTATTAGTATTCCATGTGGATTTAAAGGAAAACGTCCAATAGGTATGCAAATAATAGGAAAACCATTTGCGGAATCAACTATTTATGATGTAGCATATAATTTTGAAAATTATTTTAATCTACATAATAAGAAAATTGAACTTTAATATTAGGAGAACATTTTATGCATTTTGAAACAGTAATTGGACTAGAAGTCCACGTAGAACTTAAAACAAATTCAAAAATATTCTCATCATCACCTGCACATTTTGGAGCAGAACCTAATACAAATACATCGGTTATTGATTTAGGATATCCAGGAGTTTTGCCAGTTATAAATAAACGTGCAGTAGAATGGGGAATGAAAGCAGCTATGGCTCTTAATATGACCGTAGCAAAAGAATCAAAATTTGATAGAAAAAATTATTTTTATCCAGATAATCCAAAGGCATATCAAATTTCACAGTTTGATCAGCCGATTGGAGAAAATGGTTGGATAGATATTGAAGTAAATGGAGAAACTAAACGTATAGGTATTACTCGTGCACACCTTGAAGAAGATGCAGGAAAATTAACTCACAAAAATGGATATTCATTAGTGGACTTAAACCGTCAAGGAACTCCGTTAATAGAAATAGTATCTGAACCAGATATTAGAACTCCGGAAGAAGCTTATGCTTACTTAGAAAAATTACGTTCTATTATTCAATATATAGAAGTATCTGACGTTAAGATGGAAGAAGGTTCGATGCGTTGTGATGCTAACATTTCTATCCGTCCATACGGACAAAAAGAATTTGGTACAAAAACAGAATTAAAAAATTTAAATTCATTTACATTTGTTAAAAAAGGACTTGAGTTTGAAGAAAAACGTCAAGAACAAGTTATTTTATCAGGTGGAGAAATTAAGCAAGAAACTCGTCGTTTCGATGAAACTACGGGAACTACAAAACTTATGCGTGTTAAAGAAGGATCTGATGATTATAGATACTTCCCCGAGCCAGATATCGTACCTATGATAATTTCTGATGAGTGGATGGAAGAAGTTCGTGCAACAATACCAGAATTACCAGATGCACGTCGTAAGAGATATCAAGAAGAATTAGGGTTACCTGCTTATGATGCACATGTTTTAACATTAACAAAAGAAATGTCTGATATGTTTGAAGAAACAGTAAAACTGGGAGCAGATCCAAAATTAGCTTCAAATTATTTGATGGTTGATGTTAATGCTTATTTAAATAAAGAACAAAAAGAATTAAAAGAAACAAAATTAACGGGAGAAGGTTTAGCTGGAATGATTAAACTTATTACAGATGGAACTATCTCAAGTAAAATAGCAAAAACTGTTTTTGCAGAATTAATTGAAAATGGTGGAAAAGCAGAAGAAATTGTAAAAGCAAAAGGATTAGTTCAAGTATCTGACGCTGGTCAATTATCTGCTTGGGTAAATGAAGCATTAGACAATAATCCACAATCAATAGAAGATTTCAAAAATGGGAAAGACAGAGCTATTGGATTCTTAGTTGGACAAATTATGAAAGCATCAAAAGGGCAAGCGAACCCACAAATGATAAATAAAATGTTACTAGAAGAAATAGCGAAAAGATAAATTATAGTGAATAGCTCTTTAAATAGGTATATATACTTATTTAAAGAGCTATTATATTTATAAATTATATATTATTTAGGCGAAATTTAATTTTAAAATTAACGTGTATCAAGGAGATTTTAAAATTAAATTTATATAATTTTAATTTATTACTTACAATAAATTTCTATAGCTTTTGCCACAAAATTAGCAGTTCCGTTACTTGCAACTTTATCTATATTTTTTGTAAATTCGCCTCCACTAGCGTATATTTTTCCTAATTGTTTCAAAATGTCATTAGAACAGTTGTAAAAATTGGTTGAAATATAATTTTGTAATTTTTTTATTTTTAATTGTACTTGTTCATCATTTGGATTACTTTCTTTCATATTTCCTAATTCAATAAATATTGACATAAAATTTCTATAAATTTCTTGTTGTTTGTAGTTTGAGTAGTTTTTTGTTTTTTCTTCAAATTCTTTATATTCTGGCGTATGTTGCCATTGTTCTTTTGCTTTTTTTGTATATTCTTCAATTTTTGTTTTATTAAATATATCAAAGTTCATTTTGTTTTCTCCTTTATCTTTTATAGTTTTAGCGAAATTAATAAGATTTTCAAAATGTTCCTTTTTAAGAGTTAGTATTTCAATTTGTTGTTCTAATGCTTTATTTTTATCGAAATTTTCTGAATATATTATCTTCTTAATTTCTTTTAACGAGAATTCGAGTTCTTTAAACAGCAAAATTTGTTGTAATTTTTCTATTGCTGTATCGTCATACAATCGGTATCCAGCATCTGTGTAACTTGTAGGATGAAGAATGCCTATATTGTCATAATATTGTAGAGTGCGTACACTCACACCTGTTATTTTACTAACTTCATTTACTGTCATCATTTTTATTATCTCCTCTCGTTAATTGTATTATAAACTATTACTTAACGTTATAGTCAAGTGGTATTATTTTATTAATTGAAAATTTATGTTTTTTTCTTTATAATTTAAGTAAATATATTATGGGAGGAATTTAGTATGAATGACGTAATTAAATTATTAAAAAATCACCGTTCTAATAGAAGTTTTGTAAAAGGGCATAAATTATTAGTTGAAGAGTTAGATTCAATTATTGAAGCGACAAAACAAGCTCCTAGTTGGATGAATGGACAACATTATAGTATTATAGTTATAGACGATGAAAATTTGAAAAATAAAATTTATAGCTTATTAACTAACAATCAACATATAGACACAAGTTCGGTGTTTTTATTGTTTTGTGCAGATCTGACAAGGCAAAAGTTAGCTAGTGAAATTCATAATGGAAATTTTGATATAGAAAATAATGTAGATACTATAATTACTATGACAACTTATGTATCTCTAGCTATGCAAAATGCAATTATTGCTTCAGAATCTTTAGGATATGGAACTGTATGTTGTGGTGGAATACGATTAATTGCAAAAGAATTAATAGAACTTCTTGGTATTCCTAAGTATGCTTATCCAATTTGTGGACTAAGTATTGGAAAATTAGATGAAGAATTAACTACAGAAAGAGTTAAACCTAGATTTGATAATAATGTAAATGTTGGATTTAATAAATTTCCTATTTCAAAAATTATTGATATTGAAAATTATGATAATACTATGGAAATTTTTGCAGAAGCACGAGAAACTAAATTATGGAGTAAAAAATTTTCTGATTTTTATACAGAAAAACCTATTAAAGTTACAAATGAATTAATAAAGAAACAAGGATTTTAAATTCAGTATAAAACTATTGACTTAAATTGTATATAGTGGTAAACTATTAAACAGTGTAAAATAATAGCAGTGAAATATTTGTTATTGCCTCTATGTTATACATTTTAAAAATGTGGCAACTCGTAGTCTATGCTGCTAGACGAAGTTCCAGAGATATAACATATACAAAAATGGATATTTTCGCTTTTTGTTTTACCAAAAACAAAAAGAAAATAAGGAGGAGCATATAATGGCTCGTTTTACAGGTTCAACTTGGAAAAAATCTCGTCGTTTAGGAATTTCACTAAGCGGTACTGGTAAGGAGTTAGCAAGACGTCCTTACGCACCAGGACAACATGGTCCAGGTCAAAGAAAAAAATTATCTGAGTACGGATTACAATTACAAGAAAAACAAAAACTTCGTTACTTACACGGTATGAACGAAAAACAATTCCGTAAATTATTTGACAAAGCAGGAAAATTACAAGGTCTTCACGGGGAAAACTTTATGGCTTTATTAGCAACTCGTTTAGATTCAGTAGTTTACAGTTTAGGATTAGCTCGTACTAATCGTCAAGCTCGTCAATTAGTAAACCATGGACACGTTCTTGTTAACGGTAAAAAAGTTGACATAGCATCTTACCAAGTAAAACCAGGACAAGTAGTTTCTGTACGTGAAAAATCACGTAATTTAGAAATTATTAAAGAAGCAGTAGAAATTACAAACTTCGTACCTGAATACTTAACTTTCGATGCAGATAAGTTAGAAGGTTCATTAGTAAGACTTCCAGAAAGAAGCGAACTAAACCAAGAAATTAAAGAACAATTAATAGTAGAGTACTACTCTCGTTAATAAT
>CAMBPW010000051.1 GCA_945869755.1 uncultured Gemella sp. | reverse complement strand
AAGCTTAAAGTTTGATAATGTTCAGAAATAAATTAATAAAATTTATCAATTATGTGAAATACATTTTATACTAAAAAGTTAACATAAAAAATTTACGGAAAGATTTTAATTTTATAGAAAATTTGGTTACATATAGTATTAAGAAAGGAATTGTTAGAAAAGAAAATTACTAAATTAAATAATCAAAATATAAATATTAAATTAAATATTTAACTTTAGTTTTATTTTTACTGTAAAACGCTTCGTTTAAATTTACATGATTTATATAATGGATTGATTTTTTATTTATATATGATAAAATAGTATAAATAAATTTATAAGGAGGTATTTTAAATGAAACTAAAAGAAGATTTACAAAATAAATTTAGTTTTGCTTTAAATAGCCTAAAAGGTTCGCCTATTCGCTCATTTGATGCTTATGCATCTCAATTTGAAAATGTTATAAAATTAACTTTAGGAGAACCAGATTTTGATACAGCAGAAATAATTAAATTATCTGTAAAAAAATCTTTAGATAATAATAGAACTCATTATTCACTAAATAGTGGAGTTTTAGAATTAAGACAAGCTGTCGCTAAATCTATTATGGAAAAATACAATGTAAAATATTCAGAAAATGAAGTTATAGTAACTGTAGGAGCTTCGGCAGCTATAGAGCATACTATATCGGCTATTTCTAATCCAGGGGATACTATATTAGTAGTAACTCCATATTTTACACTTTATTCAGGTTGTTCGTATCTTAATAATTGTAATGTAGGTTATATTGATACTTTAAATACAGGTTTCAAATTAACTCCAGAGTTATTTGAAGAAGAATATAAAAAGTATAAAAATGTAAAAGCTATAGTTTTAAATTATCCTAATAATCCTTCGGGTGTATCTTATACAAAAGAAGAATTAAAAAAATTAGCTGAAGTTTTTAAAAAATATAGTATTTTTGTAATTAGTGATGAAATTTATGCTGATATAAGTTATAATTACAAACATACATCATTAGTAGAATTAATACCAGAGCAAACTATTTTAATAACAGGATTATCTAAATCACATGCGATGACAGGCTGGCGTGTAGGTTTTGTTATAGGACCAGAAGAAGCAATTAAAAAAATTACAGTTTATCACATGTTTACAGTTTCTGGAATTCCAACTTTTATTCAAGACGCCTCTATTGATGCATTAGAAAGTAATGAATCTAAAGCATATACAGAAAACATGATAAAGACATATACTGAAAGAAAAAATTATTTAATTCCTGAACTTGAAAAATTAGGATTTGAAATTCCAAATGTAGATGGAGCATTTTATATTTTTGCTAAAATTCCAGAAAAATATAGAAATTTAAAATCATTAGATTTTTGTAAGTTTCTAGTAGAGAAAGCAAAAGTTGCTATTATTCCAGGTAATGCATTTGGTGAAAAATATGATGAATATGTTAGAATAAGTTATGCAACTAGTTTAGAAAATTTAAATGAATTTGTTAACAGAATAAAAAAAGTTATTTAAGCATTGAAATTTCAATGCTTTTTTATTTTGAAAAGCTAGAATTTATTTGTTTTTTGTGATATTATTAAGTATTATAAATAATATTGAAAGGAGCTAATTTTAATATGAATGTAGAATATCCATATTCTTTTGAAGATGTGTTTAATATTTGTAAAGAATATGTTCCTGAAAAATATTGGAGTATAATAGAAAAATCTTATAATTTTGCTTTAGAAGCACATAGTAATCAATTTAGAAAATCAGGGGAACCTTATATACTTCATCCTGTTCAGTTAGCTGGAATATTAGCAGAATTAAAATTAGATTATGCGACTGTTTGTGCTGGCTTTTTACATGATGTAGTAGAAGATACAGAGTACTCGTTAGATGATATTAAAAATAATTTCACAGAAGATATCTCTATAATTGTAGATGGAGTTACTAAATTAGATAAAGTTAAATATCGCTCAAAAAAAGAATCTCAAGCGGAAAATCATCGAAAATTATTTATTGCAATAGCTAGTGATTTAAGAGTTATTTTTGTAAAGTTAGCTGATAGATTACATAATATGAGAACTTTAAAGCATATGAAAGAAGAAAAACAACGAGAGATATCTAGTGAAACTTTAGAAATTTATGCTCCTTTAGCACATCGTTTAGGAATTAGCTCAATAAAATGGGAACTGGAAGATACTTCATTACGTTATTTGCATCCAGAACAATATTTTTCAATTGTTGGAATGATGAAACAGAAAAGAAGTGTAAGAATAGAAAGTATAAAAAACGCTTGTGATAAAATAATTGAAATTTTAGAAATTAACAACATATCTGCTGAAGTTACTGGAAGACCGAAACATATATATAGTATCTATAAAAAAATGCAAAAACAAAATAAAAGTTTTGATGAAATTTATGATTTATTAGCAGTAAGAGTATTAGTAGATAGTGTAGCAGATTGTTATGCAACTTTAGGATTAGTTAATAATATGTGGTTGCCAATACCGGGTAGAATGAAAGATTATATAGCTATGCCTAAACCTAATATGTATCAATCATTGCACACGACTATTCTTTCATCTACAGGGCAACCTTTAGAGGTTCAAATTAGAACATACGAAATGCATGAAATAGCAGAAAAAGGAATTGCTGCTCATTGGGCATATAAAGAGGGAAGAAAAGTAAGTAATAAAGATGATTTTTATAAGAAGCTAGATTGGTTCCAGAAAATAGCAGAAGGTGATGATACTGAAGCAACTGCAGAAAGTTTTATTGATTCATTGAAAGTAGATTTACTTAGCGACAAAATATATGTATTTACACCTAATAGTGACATAATTGAACTTCCAAAAGGTTCATGTATAGTTGATTTTGCATATGCTATCCATTCAGAAATAGGAAATAAGATGATAGGGGCAAAAATAAATGATAAAATAGTACCTTTCGATTATGTTTTGTCTACAGGAGAAATTTGTGATGTTAGAACAAGTAAAATTTCTTCTGGTCCTAGTAGAGACTGGTTAAATATTGCAAAATCTTCGCAAACAAAATCTAAAATAAAAGCATTTTTTAAAAAGGCTGCAAGAGAAGAAAACTTAATAAAAGGTGAAATTTTATTAAAAGATGAAATAAAAGCAAATGGTTTTGATATTGATGTAATTTTAACTGATGAAGCTGTAGAGAATGTTTTAAATAGATATAGATATTCAACAATTGAAGAATTATACAGAACTATAGGATACGGAGCATTAACAGCTAATCAAGTTTTTATGCGTCTTACCGAAAAAATACGTAAAGAAAAACAAAACCAAGAAAAATTAGAAAGATTAATAAATGCAGAAGACACTAAAAAAATTACTACTGAAACAGGAGTATATGTAAAAGGTGTTGATAATATATTAGTTCGTCTTTCAAAATGTTGCAAACCCATCCCAGGTGATAATATAGTTGGATTTATTACTAGGGGAAGAGGAGTTACTGTTCATAGAGAAGAATGTCCTAATGTAATAAATGAAGATAACAATAGACTTATTAATGTAGAATGGGTAGATAGTTTACATAAAAGAGATTATGTAGTAAGTTTACAAATACATGCGTTTGATAGAGATATGTTACTTAGTAATATATTACTTAAATTGAATGAAAGCAAAGTAGTAGTTAATAAATTGAATTCAGAATCAAAAGCTGATAAAACTTGTATTATAGATATAAGTATGTTGATAAAAAATATTGATGAATGTAATTTTATAATTAGAAAGTTACATCAAATATCAGATGTATATAGTGTAGAAAGGGTAGTAAAATAGGTAATAATAATGAAAGTGGTTTTACAAAAAGTTACTTCTGCAAAAGTTACTGTAGATGAAAAAATTGTTGGGAAAATTGAAAAAGGTTATTGTTTGCTAGTAGGAATTCATAAAAATTCTACAGAAGAAGATGCAAAATTTCTAGCAAAAAAAATTGCAGAAGCACGTCTTTTTGAAGATAAAGAAGGAAAAATAAATTTAGGATTAAAAGAAGTAGGGGGAGAGATATTATCAATTTCTCAATTTACGTTATATGCGGATACGAAAAAAGGCAAAAGACCTAGTTTTACTCAAGCAGCAAACCCAGATAAAGCAGAAGAATTATATAAAAAATTTAATAATTATTTAAGAGAATATGACATAAATGTTCAAGAAGGAATATTTCAATCATATATGGAAGTAAGTATAGTAAATGATGGTCCAATTACTATATTATATGAAAAAATAAACAATGATTAGGTATATTTTATGAGAATAAAAAGAAAAAAGAAGTTAAATTTATTTGTGGTATTGTTTTCTTTAATATTAATATTACTGTTAGGAGCAACCCTCTTATATTATAATTATAATCAAATAGCAACAGGTAAAGCAAAAATATCAAATGTTAAAGTTACATTATCAAAAGAAACCGAATTAAGAACAGGACCAGCTAGTAGTTATCCTATTTTAGAAAGTTTATCATCTGGGAGTATTTTACAGAAACAATCTGAAAATAATGAGTGGATGGAAGTCAGAACTGAAGATAACAATGTAGGATGGATACCAGGTTGGAATGTAGTTGGTTCTAGCATAAAAAGTCCTGAAGAGAAAATGAAAGAACAATTAAATAAATATTATGTCATTATAAATCCTATAAAAATAGATAATATTAACGATTATACTTTGAAAATTTCAAAAAATATAAAAACAGAATTAGAAAAATTAAATATAGGTGTTTTTATTACTCGATACGAAAACAAATCCGCTTCTAAAGAAGAAATTTATGATATAGCTAGTAAAAATAATTCTTGTATAATAAATATAAGTTTAGCTACTGATACACAATTCTACCAAGGAGCGAGCATATATTATGCAAATTCATCTTCTCAAATATTGAGTAAGTATTTAGAAAAATCATTAAACAATCACTATATTATGCAAACATCTGTGTTACAGAAAAATGATTACTTAGTAAAACCTATTATTGATAAAGTTCCTGAAATATTAATTTTTTCAGGGAATATACATAGTAAAGTAGATATGAATGTTTTACAAAATGAAGTTACTATTTATGAACAATCATTTTCAATTAGTAAAGGAATAATTGATTATTTTTATTATTTAATTTCTATAGATAATTATAATGAAAAGTTAAAAGAGCAATTAGTCAATATGCCTCAAAAAGGAATGAATATTCCATTTTATTATACAAAACAGGATGAATTTAAGAATATTGATTATGGTTTAGATAATAATAAAAAAATTAGTCAAAATGGAGATGCAATAATTTCATTGTATATGATTCTTGATTATTTGAATTATGATAACTCAATAACAGTTAGCAATATTGTAGATTGGGCTGGTAATAAGTACTATATTTCAGGTCAAGGTACTTATTACTCAATAGTTTCTGATTTTGCCACTAAGTATAATTTAAAAGTTGAATCAATTCAAAAAGATTTAACTAAAATAGATCAAGCATTGAAAGATAATAAACCTGTATTAATTCAGTTAAATCCTGGTTTATTTGGTAATAAAGTTAGTTATAAAGTTATTAGAGGAATAGAGAATAATCAGTATTATATTAATGATCCAGATGATGATGATTCAAAATTACATAATTATACGGCTTTTTCAAAATCTAATATAGAAAAAAATCTTATACAAGCATGGATTTTTTCTAAATAATTATTGACTATAAAATAACTATATGGTAGAATTGTAATGTTGAAGTAGCTCCTAATGCTACTACAACCGCACAAATAATGGTTATAAAGTGATTAAGTCCACCATATTTGGCGAGTCTTAGTAATAATATAAGGAGGTGCAGATATGTACGCAGTTATCGAAACAGGTGGAAAACAATTAAGAGTAGAAGAAGGACAAACAATTTTCGTTGAAAAATTAGTTGCAGAAGAAGAGTCAGTTTTTACTTTTGATAAAGTTTTATTAGTAGGTGGAGAATCTTCTAAAATTGGAGCACCATATGTTGCTGGAGCAACAGTAACAGCAAAAGTTGTAGCTCATGGTAAAGGTAAGAAGATTACAGTATTTAAATATAAACCTAAGAAAAACAATCACCGTAAATTAGGTCATCGTCAACCTTTCACAAAATTGGTTGTTGAAAAAATTAATGCATAGTATATGATAAAAGTTTTAATTATAAAAGAAGCAGAAAATATTAAGCAGTTAACGGTACATGGTCATGCAGGGTATGCTGAAAGTGGTTATGATATTGTTTGTGCTGGTGTATCTTCAGTAGTTATAGGAACAATAAATGCTATTGATAAATTAGTTTCGGATGTTGTATTTGATTTATCTTACAACGAAGATGAAACTGGGTATATCACGTATCGTTCAATGAAATCTACTGATGAAGAACAGCTTCTTTTAAATTCAATTATTGTATCATTAACAGCAATTAAAGAAAATTATTCGGAATTTATAGATATTCAAACAAGAGAGGTGAAATAATGATGATGTTAAAATTAAATTTACAATTCTTCGCATCTAAAAAAGGGGTAGGTTCTACTAAAAACGGACGTGACTCTGAATCTAAAAGATTAGGTGCTAAGCGTGCTGATGGACAATTTGTAACTGCTGGATCTATTTTATATAGACAACGTGGAACAAAAATATATCCAGGAACAAATGTAGGAAAAGGTGGAGATGATACTTTATTTTCACTTGTTGATGGTGTTGTTCGTTTCGAAAGATATGGACGTAGCCGTAAAAAAGTTTCTGTATATCCACAAGCTTAATTATACTAACGTTATGCAATTTATGCATAACGTTTTTTGTTGATTATATTATATT
>CAMBPW010000050.1 GCA_945869755.1 uncultured Gemella sp. | reverse complement strand
AAAGTAATTACTCATAAAAGTTTTCTTTATATGTGTTTTTTAGCTTTATTAGTTTCATTTATTAAATTTTCTACAAGTGGAGCTAATATGATTGTGTTTGGAAAAACAGAATTAAAAATGTCGCCGTTAATGTTAGCATATATGGATACAGTTTTTGCAGTACCACAGCTTATTGCTGGAATTTTAGTAGGAACATATTTTGCGAAAAAATTTGGAATACAAAAAACATTGTTACTATCTTTTTCTTCTGCAATATTTTTCTTTTTAATTGCACTTTATGTAAATAATCAGTATGTAGTTTATTTTAGTTATATTTTTAATGGATTATTTTATGGAGGAGTTTATAATTTATTAATTGCAATGGCTATGCAATATTTTGATAGAGATTATCGTAATATTAGTATGGGTATTTATCAAGGATTTTTTGCGTTAGGAATATATTATGGTGATTATGTTTATGTCTGGATAGCTAGGCATTTAAAAAATGGTTTATTCGGATTTACACAAAACAAATCAATATTTTTTATAACATTACTTTTAACATTATTAAGTATGATTTTAGTAAAAATAAAAATAAAAGATAATTAGTAACATAATAATTTGGCTAGTTAAATGAGAACTAGCTTTTTTTTGTTTTTTTTTGTATAATATAATGGATAAATTATATTTTGAACAAAGTTATAAATTAGAGGAGAATCATTTTGACAAACGGAGTTTCAAATTTTCAAGAAGAATTAAAAGAATTATTTAGTAATAAATTTTTCTTTCGTAAACCTAGTGATTCAAAAGTAATAATATATATATTATTTTATTTTATATTTTTATTAGTTGGTATATACTTAAATTTTTGGGTAGCAACTACATTTTTTACTGTTTACTTACTTGCATATACACTTGGAGCAAAAGGTGTTATTCCATTTTTATCAGTAGGTGTATTAGGAACATTAATAACATTTAACTTAGGAAATATTTATATATCATTTTGGACAATGTTGCACGTTTTAATAGCAGGGATAATTTATTTTGCAATAACTAAAAGATATTCTAAAATACTTTTAGTTACAACAATTACTTCATTTATATTTTTTGCTATTTCAATATTTATAGCAATTTTAATTAAACAAAATATTATTTCTTTAAATGCACATAATATACAAACTTTTATAAATGATTATATAAGTGATGTTATGCAACTTCAAAAGAGTTCTACATTAACAACAGATGAGGAAATTTTACGAAGAAGTTTTGAAGAGATTAAAGTTTATGTCCCTATGATACTATTTTCTAATATTTTTATTTATACATTATTGTTAGTACAAATTACTTTAAAAACACTTAGTGCAGAAAAAGTTATTACACCTGTCTTTCCGCCTTTTAGTAAAGTAGTTGTTGCTAGTCCTGTTGCTACAGTTTACGTATTATTAACTTTAATTTCATATTTATTAATGATAGATAGTAGTTATAATAGGTATAGTATTGAAAATCTATTTTTAGAAAATTTAATAGCTATTATGCGTTGGTTATTTGTATTTAATGGGTTATTTACTTGTTACTATTTTATAGAACATAAAAAAGGTAATGATGCAAAAATATTAAAAATTTTTTTACTAATACCGATGATTATATTTAGTTTTATATTTGAATTAATCGGACTTATTGATAGTGTTATGAAAATAAGGGCATATCATTCAAGAAATAAAGGAGGTATGTAATTTATGAGAAAAGGAAAAATATATTTACTTATAGCAGTATTTATTATTACATTTGGTGGTGTAGCATTAATATATAATGATATTTATAGCTTTATAATATATATAGCTGTAATTTTAGGAATATTTATACCTGCATATTTATATGGAAGAAAAATTGAAGAAAGTAATCAATTATATATTAATGAGATTACTGATAAAATTAAAGATTCTTCTGACAAAAGTATAAATAAATTTCCTATCGGAATAATTATAATTGATAATAACAAAAAAATAGAATGGGCAAATAATTTTATTTATAAACATTTGAATTTAGTAGATATTATCGGAAAAAATATTTTAGACGTAGTTCCAGAAATAGAAGATTTATTTGGTATTGATACAGTTACAGATAATCAATTCAATATAGAAGAGAAATATTATAAAGTTAATTATCAAAAAGACAGTGGCTATATTTATTTCTTTGATATTACAGATATAAAAGTAGTTATGCAGAGATTTAAAGACACAAGACCAGCACTTGTTTTGATAAATATTGATAATCTTGAAGATATTTATGATGAATTAGATGACGAATCATCTAGTAAATTAGATTTAAAAGTTACGACTACATTAACAGAATGGGCAAAAAAATATGGAATATTTTTAAAGAGAATAGATGAAGATAGATTTTTAGGTGTTTTAAATATTAAAAACTTAAAAGATATAGAAAAAGAAAAATTTTCTATTCTTGATAATATTCGTGATTTAAAAGAAGAGTTTGATGTTCAAGTAACATTAAGTATCGGTGCAGGTACGGGGACAGATTTTTTACCTGAGCTTGGGGAATTATCAAAAACAGCACTTGATTTAGCGTTAGGTCGTGGAGGAGATCAAGTTGCAATAAAAGATGTTGACGGAACAATTCGTCTTTATGGTGGAAAAACAAATCCTCAAGAAAAGCGTACAAGAATAAAAGCACGAGTAATTTCTAATGCTCTTGCCGATATTATTAAAGAAAGTGATAAAGTCATTGTAATGGGTCATAAAAATCCAGACTTTGATGCGATAGGAGCTTGTATCGGGATATTAGAATTTACAAAACTTAATGATAGAGAATGTTATATAGTATTAAATGAAGAAGATATTGATGAAACAATTTCAAAAGTTATGCTTGAAGTTGAAGAAGATAAAGATTTATTTTCACAATTTATTACGAGTGATGACGCATGGGATTTAATGACTCAAAATACTACATTAATAATAGTAGATACATCAGATTCTTATAGGGTAATTGATGTAGGATTATTAACTAAATCTAATAAAAAGGTAGTTATTGATCATCATAGACGTGGAGAAGATATTATAGCTAATCCGTTATTAACATATATTGAACCTTATGCTTCATCGGCATCAGAACTTATAGCTGAACTTATTGAATACCAAGCAAAAAATAAAAAAATATCGCAAACATCAGCAACTATTATGCTAGGTGGAATGGTAGTAGATTCACAAAATTTTGCAGTTAGAACAGGTTCAAGAACATTTGATGCAGCTGCCTATTTAAGAAGTAATGGAGCAGATCCAATAAAAGTAAAAACGATATTAAAAGAGCCATTACAAAATTTAAGAAATCGTGCAGAAATAATTAGTAATTCAATAGAATTAACAGAAGATATATTAGTTGCTATTGCACCAGAAGACAAAATTTATACAAATGTAATGTTAGCACAAAGTGCAGATTTATTATTAACAATAAAAGGAATAGAAGCGAGCTTTGTTGTAGGAAGATTAAGTGATGATATTGTCGGTATTTCAGCAAGATCATTAGGAAATAAAAATGTTCAATTAGTTATGGAAAATATGGGTGGTGGAGGTCATTTATCAAATGCAGCTACTCAAATAAAAACAGAAAACTTAAATGAAGTAAATTATGAATTAATAAAAAATATTCAAAAAATTCTTATTGATAAATAGAGAGGTATAAAAAATGAAAGTAATATTTTTAGAAGATGTTAAAGGAAAAGGAAAAAAAGGAGAAGTTAAAGAAGTAGCAGATGGATATGCAAAATTTCTTTTAACTAATAAAAAAGCGGTAGAAGCTAACAATGCTAATATGGCAACTTTAAAAGGTCAGCAAAAAAGAAAAGAAAAAGACAAAGCGGAAGAGTTAGCACAAGCAAAATCTTTAGCAGAAACGCTAGAAAAATTAGAAGTTAAAATTTTAGTTACAGCTGGAGATGGTGGAAGATTATTCGGTTCTGTATCTTCAAAACAAGTTGCAGATGAACTAAAAAAACAACACGACGTAAAAGTAGATAAGAAAAAAATTGATTTACCAAATGGAATACAGTCGTTAGGATATACAAATGTAAAAATAAAATTACACAATGAAGTTCAAGGAACTATTAAAGTTCACGTTGTAGAAAAATAGTTTCAATATTTAAAAGAAAGGTAAATTTTATGGTTTATCAAAATGAGTCAGTATTTACTGCCGAACAATCAGTGCTTGGAGCTTTAATAATTGCACCTGAGCGACTTGTAGAAGTACGTGGAATACTAGAAGAAGAAGATTTTTTAGATGATAAAAATAAACAAATATATCAAGCTATAATAAAATTGAGTGAAAAAAATATTGAACCTGATGTTACGACTATATTTCATGAAATATATGGCAAAGGAGCATTTAAAGTAACAGATGCTTCTTTATATATTGCTGAAGTTTACGAAGCTACACCGACTGCTAGAAATATTATTCATTATGCAACTATAGTAAAACGAAATTCTATTTATAGAGAAGTAAAAACAGTTTTAATAGATAATATGCAAAAAATGAATGAAGGAACTATTGATTTAGATTCTGTAGTATCAACAGTAGTAAACCAAATAGAGAGAGCAACAGAACGAGCAAAAACTTCTCAATTTAAAGATATTAAAGATGTAACTAAAGAAGTTTTCGATGAAATAATTGCAAAAATGTCAGGAGAAGGAAAAAATGTTTCAGTTCCAACTGGGTATAGCTCGTTAGATTCTGTAATATATGGATTTTCAAGAGGTGATTTAGTAATATTAGCTGCTCGACCATCTATGGGTAAAACTGCATTTGCATTAAATATAGCCTTAAATGTAGCAACTAAACCACAAAAAAACGGAGATAATAGAACGGTAGCATTATTTTCACTAGAAATGGGAGCAGAGCAGTTAGTATCTCGTATGCTATGTAGTCAAGGAATGATTGATTCTGAAAAAATACGTGCAGGAAAGTTAAATCAAGAAGATTTAGAAGGACTTGAAGTTGCAATAAAATCTTTAAACAATAAAAATATATTTATAGATGATAGTGCATTTATTAAAGTTAATGAAATAAAATCAAAATGTAAAATTTTAAAACAAGAATACGGACTTGATTTAATAATAATTGATTATTTACAGCTTTTACAAGGTTCTAAAAAAACCGATAATAGGCAACAAGAAGTTTCAGAAATTTCACGAAGTTTAAAACAAATGGCGAGGGAATTAGAATGTCCTGTAATTGCTCTTTCACAGTTATCTCGTAGTGTAGAATCACGCCAAGATAAAAGACCGATGATGAGTGATTTGCGTGAGTCAGGAAGTATTGAGCAAGATGCGGATATTGTTTCATTCTTATATCGTGATGATTATTATAATCGTGAAAATTCTGATGAAGAAGTAAACACAGATGTTACAACTATCGAAATAATTGTAGCGAAAAATAGACACGGTTCAACAGGAATTGCAGAGCTAGCGTTTCTGAAGAAATATAATAAATTTGTAGGTAAACAAGGAGCTTATTAATATGAAATTAAAAACTAAAAAAAGATTGATTGCATTGGCTGCTTCATTTGTAATAATTTTATTATCGATAATGTTTGGACAGTCAGCTAAACAACAAGAAAAGGAAGAAAGTACATTACAAAATATAAATTTATCAAATGTACAATCATTTTTAGGAAAGAACAGTGGAGCGACTACGGTTGTTCTTGCTGAAGGTGATGAAAATAACGTAATTCAAAAGATAACAGTAGAAGGTGAAATAGGAGATGAAATGATTGATGAAGAAATAACAAATTCGATAATTAATCAAATCAAATATGCTAAAGAAGATTCTAATGTAAAAGCTATACTTTTATCTGTAAACACTCCAGGAGGGGGAGTATATGCAAGTTATGAAATATATAATGCACTAAAAGAAAGTGGTAAAGATGTTTATGTATCAATGAAACATCAAGCAACTTCTGGAGGTTATTACATCTCAATGGCGGCTAAAAAAATATTTGCAACTGATGAAACGATAACTGGTTCAATAGGAGTAATAGCTAGTAGATTATCAGCACAACAATATTTAGAAGAAAAAGGAATAAAAAATCAAATTATTCGTTCTGGAGAACAAAAAGCAGTTGGTGGACTTACAGAAGATATGCCAGACTCAACAATTGCAATATATAAAGACATACTAATGGAATCTTATGAAAAATTTGTTGATGTAATAGTTGAAGGTAGAAATATGAATAGAGATAATGTCTATGAATTAGCAGACGGAAGAATTTATAGTGGTAAACAGGCTGTTAAAAATGGACTTATTGATAAAATAGGAAATGAAAAAGATTTAATACAATATATTAAAGAAGAAAAAGGATTGACAAATCCAAAAATTATCGAGCATAGAAAAGCAGAAAAAAGTACAAGCTTTTTAGATAATTTAGTAAGTGCATTTACTAAAACATTAACACAACAAGTAGAAACAAAAGTTGAAGAAAATAATAGAGTACAGTTAAATTATTTAGGTTAGGAGAGAATTATGGAAGAAAAAAATACTAACTTAGAAAACTTTACGAATGAAGAAAAAGAAAAACAAGTAGTTGAAAATAATGTATTAGATAATAATTTATTAGATAATAATGAACAACTAGAAAATGTTGAAAATGTCATTGTAGATAAAAATATTCAAAAAAATAACTTTAGCGAAACTAAAATAGAAGCGACATTATCTGAATATACAGAAATATCTCATGGTTTTTATGCAGGATTTTGGGTTAGATTTTTAGCGTATACAATAGATGTGGCAATAATTATTTTTATCGGTAGGCTTTTCAATACATTAACGTTAGGAAAACTAGAACTAGAAATTGGATTTTTAGGTTCTATGTTGTCATATGCTATATGTTACTATTCATATTTCTTTTTAATGACATATTTCTTTTCACAAAC
>CAMBPW010000049.1 GCA_945869755.1 uncultured Gemella sp. | reverse complement strand
AGGATATGTAGAAAAATTATTTAGTAAACTAATAGGAGTAGATTATAAAATATATTTACTTCAAAATAATCAATATGAATTTTTATTAAATAATTTAGAAGAAGAAAAAGAAGAAATTGAAGTTCAAATTATCGAAGAAAAACAGTCAAAAATTGAAGAATTATTTTCTGATATAATAGTTGAAAATTAGTTAAATTATACGTTTTAAAAATTGACAACAGGAATAAATTAAAATACAATTATAATATAATAAAATTAGGAGGAATAAACTATGCGTGGAATGGGAAATATGCAACAAATGATGCGTAAAGTACAAAAAATGCAAAAAGATATGCTAGAAGCACAAGAAGGGTTAAAAGATAAAACTGTAGAAGGTACTGTTTTTGGCGATATGGTAAAAGTAATTGCTAATGGAGATGGAAAAATTTTAGACATTATAATAAAACAAGATATAGTTGACCCAGAAGATGTAGAAATGCTACAAGATATGGTATTAACTGCTGTAAATGATGCTTTAGAAAAAGCAAATAAACTAAAAGAAGATACTTTAGGTAAATTTACAAACGGAATAAATATTCCAGGTTTCTAATATGCAGTATCCAAAACCAATTTTAGATTTAGTGAGTAGCTATATGAAATTGCCAGGAATTGGTAAAAAAACGGCAATTAGATTAGCTTTTCATACGTTAAAAATGAAGGATAAAGACATAGAAGAATTTTCTGCGTCGCTTATAAATTTGAAAAAAAATTTATGTAGATGTACTATTTGTGGTAGATTGAATGAGAAACAAGTTTGTGATATTTGTTCTGATCCAAATAGAGACAACTCATTAATATGCGTAGTTGAAAGTGATCAAGATTTAATAGCGATGGAAAATATGGAAGGCTACAACGGATTATATCATGTTTTAAATGGAGTAATTTCTCCAATGAATGGAGTAGGACCTGCTGATATAAATTTAAAATCACTTTTTAATAGGGCAAAAAATTTAGAAATAAAAGAAATTATTTTAGCTACTAATTCATCTCCAGAAGGAGAAGGGACTGCAAGTTTTATTTCTAAAATTTTAAAAAATACTGACATTAAAGTAACGAGAATTGCACAAGGTATTTCTTTTGGTAGCGACATAGAATATGCAGATGAAGTAACGCTATCAAGAGCAATATCTGGAAGATTTGAATTATAAAAATTAATAAATAATATTTAAAGGAGGACAGTTATGTCTCAGCAATCAGTTAATGCAATAAAAGTTCTAGGAGTAGATGCAATAAATAGAGCAAAATCTGGACATCCTGGTGTAGTAATGGGGGCAGCACCATTAGCTTATTCACTATTTAATAATCATATAAATGTGAATCCAAAAGATGCAGAATGGATAAATCGTGATAGATTTATTCTATCAGCAGGACACGGTTCTATGTTGCAATATGCTTTACTTCATTTAGCAGGGTATGAAGATGTATCAATTGAAGAAATAAAAAATTTCCGTCAATGGGGATCAAAAACTCCTGGACATCCAGAATACAATCATACTAAAGGAGTAGATGCAACTACTGGGCCTCTTGGACAAGGTATTTCTACAGCAGTAGGTATGGCGTTAGCAGAAAGATATTTAGCATCAAAATATAACAAAGAAGGATTTAAATTATTCAATCATTATACTTATGTAATTTGTGGAGATGGAGATATTATGGAAGGTGTTGCTTCTGAAACAGCTAGCTTTGCAGGATTACAAAAATTAGAAAAATTAATCGTATTATATGATTCAAATGATATTTGTTTAGATGGAGAAACTAAAGACGCATTTGCAGAAAATGTGCGTACTAGATATGAATCTTATGGCTGGAACACAATTTTAGTAGAAAAAGGTGATGACGTTTCAGCAGTTACATCTGCAATAGAAGAAGCTAAAAAATCTGATAAACCAACATTGATTGAAGTAAAAACAGTAATTGGTGCAGGTGCTCCGAATAAACAAGGAACAAACGGTGTTCACGGTGCTCCGCTTGGAGAAGAAGAAACTAAATTATTTAAAGAAGCAATAGGTTGGGAATATGCACCTTTTGAAGTGCCAGAAGAAGTGTATGAAGACTTTAAAAATAATTTAGTAAAACGTGGAGTTGAAAAATATAACGAATGGCAAGCTCTTTATGCACAATACAAGAATGAATATAAAGAATTAGCAGAAGAATTAGCAGAAGTAATAACTAGAAAAGATATAAACAAATTATCAAAAGAAAGTTTTAGTTTTAAAGAAGTTGGTGCTGAACAAGCTACTAGAAATTCATCTCAAGATGCAATTAATTCAATAGCAAATGTATTACCTACATTCTTTGGAGGGTCAGCAGATTTATCACATTCAAATATGACATTTATAAAAGGAGATAAATTACAGGACGACTTGAATAGAACAGAGCGTAATGTACAGTTCGGAGTTCGTGAATTTGGTATGGCAACAATATTAAATGGACTTGCACTACATGGAGGAGTTCGTGTATTCGGAGGAACATTCTTCGTATTTTCTGATTATTTAAAAGCAGCATTAAGATTATCAGCATTACAAAGTTTACCTGTAACTTATGTGTTTACACATGACAGTATAGCAGTTGGAGAAGATGGACCTACTCACGAACCAATTGAGCATTTAGCGTCGTTGCGTACAATTCCAAATTCATATGTATTTAGACCAGCTGATGCAACAGAAACGCAAGCAGCGTGGTATTTAGCGCAAACAACAAATAACAAGCCATCATCATTAGTTTTAACACGTCAAAACTTACCGGTTTTAGAAAATTCATCTTTTGAAAATGTTGCTAAAGGTGCGTATGTAGTTTATGAAACAGAGAAGAATTTTGATACAATAATTATTGCTACAGGTTCAGAAGTTTCATTAGCAATTAATTCAGCAAAAAAATTAGAAGAATACGGAATAAAATCTCGTGTAATAAGTATGCCAAGTATAGAATTATTTGAAGAACAAAGTGCAGAATATAAAGAACAATTACTTCCAAATTCAATTAGACGTCGTGTAGCAATTGAAATGGGGAACACAGCTTTATGGTATAAATACGTAGGACTTGACGGATTAGTTATCGGAATCGACACATTCGGTGCTTCAGCTCCTGCTTCAAAAGTAATTGAAGAATATGGATTTACTGTAGATAAAGTTGTAGAAAAAATTAAATCACTTTAATTATGAAAAATAACAATTATAAAAGTGGCGATATAATAAAAGTTAAAGTAACGGCGATAAAGCATTACGGAGCTTTTATAGAAACTAAAGACGGAGTTCAAGGATTAATTCATATTTCAGAAATTGATAACAGTTTTATAGTAGATATAAATTATTATTTAAAAATTGGAGAGATTATTGAGATAAAAATTTTATCAATAATTGATAATAAAATCAACGGAACTTTAAATTTCAATAATAAATCATTAATAAAAAAATCTTCAGATATATATTTTTCAGATTTAAAAGATACCAATTTAAAATATGGTTTTTCTACTTTAAAAGAAAATTTAGACGTGTGGAGAAAAACTGCTCTATCTGAAATAAAAAATAGTAACAAATAGTTGACAACTATAATATATATAATTATAATATAGGCATATATAAAATGAAGTAGTAGAATTTTTAATGTATATTAATATTTTTTAGAGAGAGTCTAGCGGTGAAAAGGGCTTAATATTAACATTAAATTGCTGTCTACATAAAAGTACTTCTCGGTAGTATAACCGTTATAAACACTAATGAGTAGAAATTAATTTCTAAAATTAGGGTGGTACCACGATATATTATTCGTCCCTTATATTCTTAATGAGAATATAAGGGATTTTTTATATATAAAAATATAAATATAAGGAGAAAATAAATGAAACAATTAACATCAGCACAAATAAGACAAATGTTTTTAGATTTTTTTGTAGAAAAAGGTCATAGAGTAGAGCCAGGAGCGTCACTAGTACCTAATAATGATCCGTCATTATTATGGATTAACTCAGGAGTTGCAGCATTAAAAAGATTTTTTGATGGTCGTGAAATTCCAGAAAATCCAAGAATAACAAACTCTCAAAAATCAATCCGTACTAACGACATAGAAAATGTAGGTAAAACTGCACGTCATCATACGTTTTTTGAGATGTTGGGTAATTTTTCAATAGGAGATTACTTTAAAGAAGAAGCTATTGAATGGGCTTGGGAATTTTTAACATCAGAAAAATGGTTAGCATTAGATAAAAGTAAAATGTATGTAACAGTTCATCCGGAAGATAGTGAAGCATACGATATTTGGAAAAATAAAATAGGGCTTGAAGAGCATAGAATTATACGTATTGAAGGAAATTTCTGGGATATTGGAGAAGGACCTTCAGGGCCAAATTCAGAAATTTTTTATGATAGAGGAGAAGATGTAGACACTACGGCACCAGAATGTGAAATGTATCCTGGTGGAGAAAATGAAAGATACCTAGAAGTATGGAACGTAGTATTTAGTCAATACAATCACAATCCAGATGGAACATATACAGAATTACCAGCAAAAAATATAGATACGGGAATGGGGCTTGAACGTATAGTTTCTGTAATGCAAAATGTACCAACAAACTTTGATACAGATCTATTCATTCCGATAATTCGTAAAATAGAAGAAATATCTGGAGAAAAATATAGAGTTGATAGTGATAAAGATGTTGCATTCAAATTAATAGCAGACCACATTAGAACAGTAGTATTTGCAATTTCAGATGGAGCATTACCTTCAAATGAAGGACGAGGATATATTTTAAGAAGATTAATTAGACGTTCGATTCGTTATGCAAAACATCTTAATTTGAATGAAGCGTTTATGTACAAATTAACACCAGTAGTAGCAGAAATAATGGTAGACTATTATCCAGAAGTAACAAATTCTGTTCCTTTTGTACAAGATGTAATTTTAAAAGAAGAAGAAAGATTCCACGAAACATTACAAGAAGGGGAAGCTATTTTAAATAACATAGTAGAAGAAGTAAAAAATACTACAAAAGTTATTCCAGGAGAAAGTGCATTTAAACTTTATGATACATTCGGTTTCCCAATAGAATTAACAGAAGAATATGCACAAGAATTAGGTCTTACAGTTGATATTGACGGATTTAATGCAGAAATGGATAAACAAAAAGAGCGTGCAAGAAGTTCAAGACAAGATGATAACTCAATGCAAGTTCAATCTGATTTATATTCAAACATAACTGGAGAAAGTGAATTTATTGGATATACAGAACTTAAAACAACTTCAAAAGTTATAGCAATAGTAGATGCTGACGATAACATAATAGATAGTTATAGCGGAGAAGAAATAGTAAAAGTAATTTTTGAAAAAACACCATTCTATGCAGAAAGTGGAGGACAAGTAGCAGATATAGGTACAATTTTATCAGATAACTTAGTAGCTACAGTAGTTGACGTTAAAAAATTACCAGATAAACGTCATATTCATTTCTTAAAAATAGAAACAGGAACAATTAATAAAGAAGATGAATATAATTTAGTTGTAAATAAAAATTACAGACTAAATATAGAAAAAAATCATACAGCAACACACTTATTAAATGAAGCGTTAAGAAGAGTAGTAGGAACTCACATTAAACAAGCAGGTTCTTTAGTAACTGATGAAAAATTAAGATTTGACATTACACATTTTACTCAATTAACAGATGAAGAAATAGAGAAAGTAGAATTAGAAGTAAACGAAAAAATTTGGGAATCGTTAGATATAATTGTTAGTGAAATGCCAATTGATGAAGCAAGAGCTTTAGGGGCACAAGCATTATTTGGAGAAAAATACGGAGATATAGTAAGAGTTGTAAATATCGGTGGATACTCTGTAGAATTATGTGGAGGAACACACAATAGAAATACTGCTGAAGTAGGATTATTTAAAATAATTTCAGAATCAGGAGTAGCAGCAGGTGTTCGTCGTATAGAAGCATTAACAGGAAAATCAGCTTATGAATATCAAAAACGTAAAGATGAAATATTTAATAATGTATGCAAATTAGTAAAAGCTAATGATAACAATGTAATAGAAAAAGTTTCTACATTACAACAAGAAATTAAAAAATTAAACAAAGAAAAAGAAAGTTTACAACAGAGAATAGCTAGTGCAGAAATAAATAATTTACTTTCATCAGCTAAAGATATTAATGGAGTTAAACTATTAACAAGTGTAGTAGAATCTGACAACATTAATCACTTAAAACAAATAGTTGATAATGCAAAAGATAAATTAACTAATTACATAATTGCATTTGCTTCTATAAATGAAGATAAAGTAAACTTTGTCGTAGCTGTTGACAAAGATTTAACAGGTAAATATCAAGCAGGTAAATTAGTAAATATTTTAGCAACAATTTGTGATGGAAAAGGTGGAGGACGTCCAGACATGGCACAAGCAGGAGCTAAAAATAAAGAAAAAATTTCAGAAGCATTTGCAGAATTAGAAAAATCAATTTAATAAAAATAAAAAAAATAATTAGTATCAAAAAAAATTTTTTGTGCTAATTATTTTTTTATAGTTTGTAGCAGTTTGAATAATATATTATTAAAATTTAGTTATATTTTTTTAGTAACGTTACCTTTTTCTATTGACAAAGTTTTAAAAATAATGTATTATATAAAAAGTAACGTTACCATAATAAAGTTTTTATTATAAATTTATTAATTATTTAAAATTTTAAGGAGAAAATAAAACAATGGATTTAAAAAAAATCGCTAAAGAAGTTGTTGAGTTTGCTGGTGGACAAAGTAATATTCACAGTGTAACTCATTGTGCTACTCGTTTAAGAATTGAATTAAACGATGAAAGCAAATACGATCAAAAAAAATTAGAAGATGTTGAAGGAGCTAAAGGAGTATTCTTTACTAACGGTCAACTACAAATTATTTTTGGAAGTGGTCTTGTTCAACAAGTTTATGCAGCATATAATGAA
>CAMBPW010000048.1 GCA_945869755.1 uncultured Gemella sp. | reverse complement strand
GGATATAATGCGTAACTTTGAAATACCATTGCGATATCTCTATCTTTTGGTTCAACATTGTTTACCATTTTATCGCCGATATAAAACTCACCTTCTGTTATATCTTCTAATCCGGCAATCATACGTAAAGTTGTAGATTTACCACATCCAGATGGTCCAACGAAGACGATAAATTCTTTATCAGCAACTTCTAAATTAAAATTTTCAACGGCACAAAATCCGTTGTCGTATTTCTTGCAAATATTTTTTAGTGAAAGACTTGCCATTTTGACCTCCTAAAATTTTTAGCGAATACATTTAATGTGTTAAATTTATAATAACATATTAGTTTTATTTTGTAAAGCGTTTTATACACATTTATTTTAAAATTATTTTCACTTTCAATAAATGTATTATTATAGCAGGTTTTTTGTAAATGATTTTTTATTAGGAAATTTCTTTACAAAACATAGGATACGTGATATATTATAGTCTATATATACATATATTATAAATAATGTACTAAGTTAGGTGATATTTTATGAGGAAATACGAAAAGATAATACACGATATTATATTAAAGATTGAGAGTGGTATATTTAAAGAAGGGGAACAAATATACACAGAAAAAGAAATAAAAGATATTTATAATGTCAGTAGTACAACTGCTGTTAGAGTTTTGAGTGAACTTGTAACGAGTGGCTACATTTATAGGGTACAAGGGAAAGGGAGTTTTGTTAGTAAAACTCTTGTTAATAAAAAAATATATTTCACAGAAAAAAATAATTTCAAACATTATTTTAGTCCTAGAGATGTTGAAAAATCAAAAGTTTTATTCGCTGAAATAATTGAAGATGAAGATATTTGTAAAAATTATTTGCATATAAAACCACAAAAATTAGTTTGTGTAAAAAGAGTTAAGTTCATTAATGACATTAATTGGGCATATCAAATAAATTATATTCCCTTAAAATACTTACCTAACATAGATGTTTCAGATTTAGAAAATTTTAGTGAACTTGCTACAATGATTAGAAAAAAATATAGAATAGATATACATAAAGAAAAATTTAAAAAGTATATTAAAGTTACTTTAGATGCTCCTGATGAAGTTAAAAAGTTAATTTCTCCAAATAACGAGCCTTGTTTTGATTTTGACAGGTACACGTATTTTTCTAATGGAGATGTTTTTGAATATGTAAAAATTTATATCAATTATAAATTTTATAGAATAAAAATTCACGATTAATATTTGACAGAGTGTAATAGCTCTGTTTTTTTATACAATAAAGGATATAATATGATATAATAATTTTTATGTTATAAGGTGGTGATTGTTTGTTTTTAGAAAATAGCAAAAATATTTCTTGTGTTGTAACGGAAGTATTGAGTTACGGTTTGTTTTTGGAATTTGATAATAAAGAAAAAGTGTTTTTACCTAAAGAAAATATGTTGGTTTCTAAAAAGAAAAATCTTTTAGATTTATTTACTCCAGGATTTGTGATGAATGTTAATATAATTAATAAGAAAAAAGATTATTATATTGCTACGCAAAAAGAAATAAAAGAAGTTATTATAGAAGATTCAAAAACAAATAATAAAAAAGAAGAAATTAAAGTAAAAACAAAAAATAATAAGAAAAAAGAAAATGTAGCTAAGAAAATAATAGTAGAGCAGGCAAATAAAATAATTGAAGAAAAAGAAGAAAAACAAAAAAATTTAACACTTAATGATTTGAAAAAATTAAAATCAGTAGGTAATTTAAAAATAAAACTTCAAAAATACAATAAAAAAACTGATACATTTGAAAAAGAAGAGCAAGATAAAATTGTTTTTCTCGATGTGCCTAAAGATTTTGTTGAAAATTTAGTGGAAAATTATGAGTTGCGTTCTACTCAATTTGAAGAACTTGAAAAAAGAGTAAAGTTACAGGGGTGGCTAGATGAAAATTAATGTATTTTGGAAAAAAACTGACAAAATAGCTCTAGCTTTATCTGGTGGTGTAGATTCTATCGTTTTATTTCATCTTTTAATAAATGAATATCGAGATAGCTATTCCGAACTCGTTGTTTTTCATATTAATCATGGGCTTAGAGAACAGTCTGATGAAGAAGAACAATTTATAAAACAACTAACGAAACAAAATAAAGTTAAATGCTATACTAAAAAGTTATTTTTAAAAAATGTAAAAAGAAAATCGCACATTTCCGAAGAAATGCTTGCTCGCAAATTGCGTTATGAAACATTTGAAAAATTTGCAGAAATCGAGAAACTAACTACTATACTTACTGCACATCATAAAAATGACTGTGTAGAAAATATTTTAATGAGAGTTTTATCGGGGCGAGGAATAGATTATAATTTATCAATAGAAAACTTAGCAAATATTAACAATTTATTAATATGTAGACCACTTTTAAATATAGAAAAAAAAGATTTAGAGTTATATGCTAAAAACAACAATTTAAAATATTATGAAGACGAAACAAACTTCAATACAGAATATACAAGAAATTATATTCGACAAAAAATTTCCCCATTAATAAAAGGGGTTAACGAAAAAGCTAATGATAATTTAATAGAATTTGCAAATTA
Source organism: uncultured Gemella sp. (assembly GCA_945869755.1). Classification (GTDB taxonomy): domain Bacteria; phylum Bacillota; class Bacilli; order Staphylococcales; family Gemellaceae; genus Gemelliphila. The sequence goes on along the minus strand of CAMBPW010000048.1, from coordinate 4,592 downwards.
TTATAAAGAATTAAATGGTTTTGCTAAAAATAGTACATTATCAAAAATAGAAAAATTAAATTTGAAAGTTATGGAAAATAAAATAACACTAGATTATAATTTATTTTTAGAACTTAATAATTTAGAAAAATATTTTATACTTTCTCATTTGCTTAATGAATATTTAACTATTTTCGATTTTTCAAAAAATTCTTTAACTGCTATAATTGCTGATTTAGATGAGTTTGCAAAAAATGTTAGCTATGATATTAAAGCTGATGTGAAAATAATTAAAGAATATGAAACGTTAACTATATGTAAAATAGAAAAAAAATGTTATAATGATAAAATAGAAATTTCAGAAAATGATTTGACCGAAACATTTTTCTTTAATTTTAATGACTATAAAATAGAAATAACAAATAGTAAAGATAATGCAGAATTAGGTTTTTTTAAAGATGATTTACCTTTATTAATTACTACTAAAAAAAATGGAGATGTAATTAAGAGGGGTGATATAACTAAGAAACTAGCAAGAGTTTTTATAGATGAAAAAATACCTAAAAGTCAAAGACTATTGTTACCTGTAATAAAAAATAATAAAAATGAAATTATAGGTGTTCTTGGTATAAATTCTAAAGTAAAACAAAATAAAGATTATCATTACTATATAAAGTTGTTGAAAGGATAATATGATGGAAAACTTAAAAAGAGATATAGAAAAAATATTGTTTAATCATGAAGATATAGTTCATGCAACTAAGCGTGTAGCAGAGCAAATTATGGAAGATTATAAAAATTCAGAACAACCTCCTGTGCTTCTTTGTACGCTAAAAGGAGCGTTACCTTTTATGGGGGAATTAATTAAACATATTGATATTCATATTGTAATAGATTTTATTGATGTTGCTAGTTATCACGGTGGAACAGAATCTACAGGAAGTATCATTTTAAGAAAAGACGTTACTATGGATTTAGAAGATAGAGATGTTATTATTGTTGAAGATATTGTCGACACAGGAAGAACTCTTAAACATTTAATAACATACTTAAAAGAGAGAAAAGTTAAAAGCATTGCTTGTGCTTCTCTAGTAGACAAACCAGAAGCACGTTTAGTAGATGTCCAAGCTGACTATGTAGGAGTAGAATCTCCGAATGAATTTTTAGTAGGTTTTGGATTAGATTATGATGAAAAATATCGTAACCTACCTTACATAGGTGTATTAAAACCAGAAGTATATAGTTAAAAAATAGGAGGTATATTGTTTAGTTATGAATAATGGTAGACAAAGACCAACATTTGCAATACTAGCTATGATATTAATTTCAATAGGAATATTTGCATATTTCCAAAAAGATTTTACAAATCCTGTGCAAAATATTTCGTATTCTGAACTTGTGCAGAAAATAGAAAAAAATGAAATTGAAGAAGTAGTTGTTCAAGCAAAAAATGGAGAGTCAACAGCAACGGTAACAGGTAAATATAAAAATGATTCAAATTCTACTTTTAAAGCAGTAGTAAGAGCATCAAACTCGAGTTTAGAAAACAAGTTGTACGAAAGTGTAAAAAATGGCGAAATAAAAAATGTAACATATAAAGAGGATGAAAAAACTAATATTATATATAGTTTGATAAGTGGAGTGTTACCATTTTTAATAATGATAGGATTGCTTGTCTTCTTTATGAACCAAATGCAAGGTGGCGGTGGTGGAAGAAGTGTTATGAACTTCCAAAAATCAAAAGCTAAAAAAATAGAAGGAGATGAAGCTAAAGTTACTTTTGCAGATGTTGCAGGTTGTGATGAAGAAAAACAAGAATTGGCAGAAATGGTTGAATTTTTAAAAGATCATAGAAAATTCACGAAAATGGGTGCTAAAATACCGAAAGGTGTTTTATTAGAAGGACCTCCGGGAACAGGGAAAACTTTACTTGCAAGAGCGGTTGCTGGAGAAGCAAAAGTTCCGTTCTTCTCAATTTCAGGGTCAGACTTCGTAGAAATGTTTGTCGGAGTTGGAGCTAGTCGTGTCCGTGATTTATTTAAAGAAGCAGTGAAAAATGCACCATGTATCATCTTTATTGATGAGATAGATGCCGTAGGGCGTAAACGTGGAAGTGGTGTTGGCGGAGGAAATGATGAACGTGAACAAACTTTAAACCAACTACTTGTAGAAATGGATGGTTTTGAAGGAGATAAAGGAATTATCGTTATCGCAGCAACAAACAGAGCTGACGTATTAGATAGTGCATTACGCCGTCCTGGACGATTTGATAGACAAATTAAAGTTTCAACGCCTGATGTTAAAGGAAGAGAAGCGATATTAAAAGTTCATGCTAAAAACAAACCATTTGCTAAAGGTGTAGAATTAAGAAGTATTGCAGAGAAAACGCCAGGATTTTCTGGTGCAGATTTGGCTAATTTACTTAACGAAGCTGCGTTACTTGCTGCTCGTGAGAACAAAAATGAAATAGAAAAAGAACATCTTGATGAAGCGATGGACAGAGTAATTGGTGGACCTGCAAAACGTAGTAGAGTTTATACAGAAAAAGAAAAACGTCTAGTTGCATATCACGAAGCTGGACATGCGATAGTAGGAATGGTGTTAGATAGTGCTGATAAAGTTCAAAAAGTAACAATTATTCCTCGTGGAGATGCTGGTGGGTATAATTTAATGATACCAGAAGAAGAAAAATATTTTATGACAAAAACAGACTTAACAGACAAAATTTGTGGATTGTTAGGTGGACGTGCAGCAGAACAAATATTTTTCAATGAAGTATCAACAGGAGCGCATAACGATTTTGAAAGAGTTACAGCAATAGCTCGTGCTATGGTTACAGAATATGGTATGAGTGATAAAATAGGACCAATGCAATTCCCATACAGTGATCCTTACATGGGTCGTCAACTATCAAGTATTGGTAATTATTCAGAAGAAATATTAAAAGAAATTGATAATGAAGTACGTCGTATAGTTACAGAAAATTATGATAAAGTATTAAATCTAATTGAAGAAAATAGAGAAAAATTAGAGTTAGTAGCAGAAACACTTATGAAAGTAGAAACTATAGATAGAAAAGAAATAGTTTCATTATATGAATTTGGAAAAATGCCAAATGAATTAGATGAAGAAACAGCTGAAAAATTAGATAAAATTGTAAATAAAAAATATTACGAAGAATTAGCTAAAGAAGAAGCAAAAAAAGCAGAAGAACTAGCTAAACAACAAGAAAAACAACTTGAAGAAAAAGAAATTGAAGAAGTTGTTGAAGAAAAAATAGAAGCTGAAAAAAGTGTAGAACAATCTGACGAACAAAACAGCTCTAATGAAGAAAAATAAAATTAGTTTTGTTAATAAAAAATAGCTAGTAAGATAAAAATCTTGCTAGTTTTTTTATTAAAATTAAATTTTTATTAATTGTATTTTTTAATAAGTAACGAAATATTTTTAAATTTTATATATAACAATAGTGCAAATTTTAGTTATAAATGCTATAATAATTTTAAATAAAAAGTTTAGGAGAAAAAATGAAAAAAGCTATTTTAGTTATGACTTACGGAAGTCCTGAAGAATATACTTTTGAGGGAGTTGCACAATTTTTTACAAATATACGTCGAGGGAAAAGACCTACTGATGAAGAAATAGAACATTTATTACATAGTTACAAACTAATTGACGGTTCTCCTTTGCAAGAAATTACGAAAAAAACGGTAGAATTTTTAAAAGGAAAAATCGGAGAAGAATATAGTATTTATTTTGCAAATAAATTTTCTAACCCTTTTATTGCAGATGTAATAAAAAATATGGAAAATGATGAAATAACAGATTGTATTTGTTTAATACTAGAACCACACTATTCAATTTATTCTGTAATGGGTTATGAAAGATTTATTAATAGTAATAAAATAAAATTTAATTTAATAAAAGAATGGTATGACGAACCTAAATTAATAGATTTTTGGGTTGAAGAAATTAGAAAAATAATTTTTAAAATTGAAGATAGCAGTTATAAAGTTATTTTCACTGCCCACAGTGTTCCTGTAATTGCGAAAGAGTATGGCGACCCATACATTGAGCAAGTAGAGAAAATGATTGAGTTAATTGCTACAAAATTGAATTTATCAAAAGAAAATTACACTAATGCTTGGCAAAGTGAAAGTGATATTGGTATTCCATGGATAAAACCAGACGTTTTAGAATATTTAAAAGAGCAGAAACACCATCCTGAAAATTATATTTTCGCACCGATAAGTTTCATTAGTGACCATATAGAAACTCTTTTTGATAATGATGTTGAATGTCGAGAGCTTTGTGAAGAATATGGTGTGAATTATTACAGACCACCAATGCCAAATTATGATGAAAGATTTATAAATGCGTTAGTAGACATTATTGAAAAAAACAAAAACAATGAATTTGTTTATTTAAATGGAGAGGAAAATACATTTGATGAAATGAAATCTCCGAATGAAGAAAAAGAATTAAAAATGCCTGATTTCGTTAAAAAATTAATCGCTAAAAAAGGTAAAGAAAATGTGAAGATGCCAGAACATATTAGAAAAATGTTAATTAAAGCTGGGAAAATAAAAGAATAAAAAATAAAAGCGAAATAT
>CAMBPW010000047.1 GCA_945869755.1 uncultured Gemella sp. | reverse complement strand
CTTCATCATTGTAAATAACCATTGAAGAATTTTATTATCTTTCACCGATTTAGGTAGTAAATCTCGTTTATTAGCTACTAATACTATGTCTTTATTTTTACCTACAATATCAGTTACATCTTCTATCCAACTTCCAGAAAAATCAAAAATATCTACTACTTTCACTATTAAAGCATCTTTTTTTGATAAAGTTTTTATTAGTTTATAAAAATCTTCTGCACCTAACTCTACATCACTAACTTCATTATGGTGTTTTAATCTAAAACATCTTTTACAAATTATGCTGTCTTCTTTACTATTATCTATAACACTTTGTGGTAAATAACCCTGTTTTTTGCTATCTTCTGTTTGAATTTCTATTCCACATCCGATACAACTAATTTTTTCTTGCAAAATATTCCTCCTACAATTAATTATGATTTTATTTTTCTTCTTAATTTCATTTTAGGAAATTGTTTTCTATTTTTTAATTTTTTTATAATTTTTCTTTCAAAAAATCTATTTATCCTAGTTTTAAATGCGTCAGTTTTAGATATAGGTTTTACTAACACACTCATAGCTCCACCTAAATTTTTAGCTCCAAATATATCAGTCAAGACTTGATCTCCTAATATTATAGCATCTTCAGGTTTTCTATTTAATTTTTGTAATGCTTTTTTAAATCCTGTCGTTAATGGTTTTTTTGCTTCTGCTACATATTGTAAATTTAATTTTTCACAGAACTCTTTTACACGTTCTTCTGTATTGTTAGAAACTACTATTATATCAAATCCTGCTTTACGCATTCTATTTAACCATTTTGTTAATTGCTTCGTATCTCTTTTACTATCCCACGAAATAAGAGTATTATCCAAATCAGAGATTATTACTTTTTTATTGTGCATATTCATATATTCAATATCAATAAAATCATACTCTTCAATAAAATCATCTGGAGAAAAAAATTTTTTCAGCATATTATACCTCTAATTAATTGTCGCTATTTCTTGTCCCATTTTTATTTCTTTTGGTAATGTAAAATCAGATATTGTTACTGCATCTTTTTCAAATAATAACACTACAGTTGAACCAAATTCAAAATATCCTAATTCATCACCTTTTTTAACTTCAACGTCTTCATAAGTATTAACAATAGAATTTACATTTTGTGCTCCTACTGGAATAAGATTGTATTTAAAATTATTTTTTTCTAGTGTGAATACTTGACGATAATTATAACTTAAAACATTATCCCCTAATTCTAATCCAGCATTATTTACAGGATAAGAATATTTACCTAAAGAATATTTATCAACTACAGTTGCATCTGTTGGAAAATGTATTCTGTGATAATTTTTTGGACTTAAATAAATTACCATATACGTTCCACCAGCTAATTGTTTTGCTCTATCTTTATCTGCAATTAAAGTTTTAACGCTATATTCTTGATTTTTAACTATAAAAGTTGAATCTTCATCAATTTTTCCTACTTCAGAAATTACTCCGTCTGTTGGACTAACAAAAACATTTTCTCCTTCTGCTATTGGACGAAGAGATGGATGAACTTTTCTTATAAAAAATTCATTCAAATTTTTAAATTCATCAACATCTTTTAATATTTCATAAGTATTAATTTTATAAGTTTTTATAAATGGTTTAATTAATAATCTACTAGAATTTGATTTTGTAATTTTTTGTAATGCTTTTGATGAAAATTTTCCATTAGTTAATTCTACACAAATTTGAAATAATCTTTTCTTTAACATAATATACCTCACTATAATTTTGTCATCTATAATTTTACTATAAAAATTAAAGTTATTCAAATATATAGAAGAAAGTTAAACAAAACAAAAAATTCACAGTAATTTAACTGTGAATTTTTTAAACTTATTCTCTTATTAACATATGATCATAATTTTCGTGTGCTATCCAAATTTTTCCTTCTGCAACAAAACCAAAACTTTCATAAAGTTTTCTTGCTCCGTGATTACTCTCTGCAACATTTATGCTTTTTAGCGGATGAGGTGTATTACAAAAATCTTTTAATAATTCTGTTCCGACACCTTTTCCTCTATGTTGTTCAAAAACATAAAGAGTATCTATATTATATTCTCCCTCAAGAACTTCATCGTAATCAAAAATAATCGTATCATTTTTTAAATTATATTTAGGAACAATATAATCAAACCAATATTTTTTTGCATCTTCAACAGAAGAATATTCGTAACTAAATGAAAATCCTAAAATTTCTCCGTCCTTTTCTGCTACTTTACAAAAGGTGTGATTAAATCTATCTTTTGTCGATTGAAAACATTCTTTTACTATATTATAAAATTTTTCTTTAGATACTTCTTTTATAATATCTGCTTCTAAAGAAACTATAAATTCGTATATTCCATCAATTACTCTTAAATCATTTTTTGTTGCTGTTCTTACTAACATATTTATTTCTCCTCTATATTTTTATAATGTTACTTCCCCTACATTTGCATATCTTGCAAATGAAGGCTCATAATTTCTAACTTTGTACCCTAATTCTTTTAAAATTACTGCAACATAAGAAGCACGAACTCCAGTAGTGCAATATGTAATAATTAATTTATTTTTATCAACACCTAAAATTGATAGGTAATTATTAATTTCTTCATTTGATTTTAATAATCCATTATTACCAACAAAACTATTAAATGGCACTGATATTGAATTTGGTATATGACCTGCTTTATTTTCTCCATATATTACACGTCCATTATATTCTACTGCTAAACGTGTATCTAAAACTTGAACATTTTCATTATTGTAAATGTCTAATAATTCTTCTGTAAAAATTGCATCATAATTATTTTCCGCTTCTTGTCGATTAATATTAAAAGTGTTTATTTTGTGTTCATCTTTAATATACGTTTTATTAAATCCTAATTGTTCGATTAAATTAAATCCACCATCCACAAATTTTACATTTTTTAAACCTGCATATTCAAAAGTATAAACAATTCTTCCTTCATCTCCAAATCCTGCTTCAGGCATAGTAAATCCATAAGCTAAAACTTCCGTATTTTCGTTTATATTTAAAATGTTAAAAATTTGTGCGTAGTTTTCTTTTGATAAAAGTTTTCCAAGTTCTTCACCACCAAACTCTCCTAACAAACTAATATCTGTCCAATCGACAACAATAGCTTTATCATACATTAATGCTCCTTCTTCCAACATATTACCTCGAGCATCAATTATCACTACATCATTTTTTTCTCTTAAAGATTTCAAATATTCTACTGTTACTACTTTGTCACTTTTAAAATTTGTCATAATTATTCCTTTCTTAAAATTATCTTTAATAATATTATACTACAAAAATTAATTTTGAAACATATTTCAATTATATATTATAATTTTTTTATTTAATTTTATAAATCAAAATAATTACTATTTACAACTAAAAACAAAAATGTTATAATAAAACGTAATTATTTTGATTTAAGGAGAAGAAAATGAAAAAAAATAAAAAAGTAATTATTGGTGCTGCTTGTATAGCTTCATCTTGTGTAATTGCATTTGGTGTTCACGAATATCAAAAACATAACAGTGAACATACTCATTCTCACAATGAAACTACCCACACAACTAATAATGAAAAAAAAATAAATTACGAAAACAAACAATCTACAATTGTAGTTTCAGAAATAACTGCTAATGGTTACGTTACTATTCACGGAGATCATACACATTTTGAAAAAGGATTAGTTCCTTACAATGCAAAAATTTTAGACAGTCTTGTTTATAAAAATTCTAATTATAAATTAAAAAATGAAGATATTGAGTACGAACTAGCTCAAGGATACATAATAAAAATAGACAATAAGTTTTATTATTATCCAAAAGAAAATGTAACACAAACAAATGTAGTTACAAAAGAAGAAGCAGAAAAAATAACATCTGATAATCACGAAGAAGAAAATCATTCAAATGAACATAATAATAAAGAAATTCCAGGAATTACTGTAAAAGATAGCGACGGATTTATTTTAACTAGTGAAAATCAAATTACAAGTAGAACAAATACCGGTATCGTAGTTAGTCATGGAAATCATTCACACTTCATTCCTTATTCTAGCTTAGTAGGTACTAATTGGGAATATTTAATTCCTAGCAATGCAGATTTATCATTAAATACAAATTCTCAAAATTATCATAGTCATTCTGAAAATCACGATCACGATGACTATGTATTTAATCCTAATGATATTATTTCAGAAGATGAAAATGGATATGTAGTAAGACACGGAGATCATTATCACTACATCCCTAAAGATAAAACTAATTATATAAAACCAATTGACAATTCTACTTCAAATAATAATGAAAATAATATTCCGTCAAAACCAATAAATAATGACATAGAAAACAAAATTCCTACTAACAAAATAAAATTTGCAGGAATAGATTTTGCTACTAGCGACAATTTTTTATTTAATGGAACTAATATAACAAAAACTACAGATAAAATGTTTTTAGTTAATCATAATGGACACTCTCATCCTGTACTATATTCAGAATTAGTATATTCAAAATGGGAAAAATTAATTCCAATAAAATATTTATTAGACGCTAAACTTGATTATGCTAAATTTGAAAAAGAAATCAATGACAAAATAGCATATATTGCACAAAATGAAAATATTGCAAAAGAAAATATTAAATTAATAGATACAAAACAAGGAAAAGCACTTCAATTTACAAAAAATAGTGAAGAAAAAATTATATTATTAAAAGATATTAAAATAGGGGCAGAAGCAGAAAAAAATTATACTCCAGAAGAAAAAGAAAAAATTGCATATTTAGCAAAAATGTTAAACATTAAAGAAAGCGACATAAAAGTTGTAGATACTCCAGATGGAAAAGCATTACGTTATCCCCACGGAGATCATACACACGACATTTTACTAACTGAAATAAATACAAATTCAAATGAAAATAATGAAATAGATGATGAAACAAAAGCTAAAATGGAATATATTTCTTATGCTTATGGAGTACCATTAGAAGCAATAAAAATTAATGGTGATTCATTCGTATTCAACACACCAGAACACGAATACGATCCAATTCACATTCACCCTTATATCGTAAATAGACATCGTTTGAAAATACCTGTAACTACTGGTAACGATGAAATAGACTTTGAAAATGAATTAACTAATTTAGCAGAGCGTGTAGGTTTAACTCCTGATAAAATAAAAGTTGTAAATGATAAATTTGAAATACCACACGGAGATCATAATCACTATATAAAAATAATTTCTGTTAACGGTGCAAAACTATATTACGAAAATAAATTGCCTGCTATTGCTGGGGAATATATAAGTGGTGAATTAGATAAAGAAATTATAACAAATAAAATTAATAACTTAATTACTGTAACAAACGAAAAATATCACGACGCAACAGAAGCACGAAGAATTATTCGTGAACTTGAAAAACTAAAACTAGAAGTAGAAAAAAATCCAAGCAATTCAACAACTGGTTATGAAAATATGCTAGATAAATTTTCTGCACGTTATATTTATAAAACAGAAACTACAACACTAACAGAAAATGATAAATTAATTCAAAAATATAATGAAACATTAACTCAATTAAATAATATGAATAATACGCTGTTTTCAAGATTTAATTTCAATAAAGAAGAACTAATAAACAAATTAAAAGAAAATAGTACAAATAAAAATGTAATAGCAAAAACTAATCACATTATTGATGAAATCAAAAAATTTGAAGGTAATAACGGAACTCACAAAATGAATTATGCAAATTACTTTTTACAACATTTAGAAAGTGATCAAATATCAAATGAGTTGCGTGAAGAATTAGCATTTTTACTTACTAAAGTTAGTGATTTAACCCCATTATACTCTGATGAAGTAGTTCCACGTCTAATAGAAGCAAAAATAAATTTAAACAAAGAATTACAAGACGGAAATAGTTATATAGTTGAATACGGAGAAAACTATAATAGATTAATGTGGGATCCAGAAATGTTAAATACAATACGTTCTATGGTAGAATTTTTAAGCGATATGTTTACGCCATTAGAATTCCCAGCTGAATAATAAAACCCCAGTCTATAAATTTAGACTGGGGTTTTCTGTAGTTATAGTAGCATTAATATTATTTTTGTCATCTACAGAATTGATTGTTATATTAATTTTAAAATCTTTTTTTATTTCGATATTATTTTTAATATGCAAATCTTCCACTATTACTCTGAAGCCAGGAAATTTATTTATATTATATTTAACATAAATATCTTTAGCATCCATTTTAGAAATGTTAATTTTTCCTGTAACGACCGCTTTATTAATATCACTAATTAATATCACATCTTCTTCTTTATTATCTTTAGTTTTGTATCCTATAATTATATGGCTAATAACAACATCAGAATTATTTGTTATCGTATACTCATTTAACTTGTTGAAATTCAAAGTTAAAACTTCAGGTTTTAGATATATAAGAAAAGCATTTAATATTAAAGATAATATCAACAAAATTTGTATATTTTTTTTCATTATTATACCCCTTATTATTTTCTTTTATAATCTCTACTATTCAACTCACTATTACCAAAATATAAATTAGAATGTGCTTTAACGTGTCCTTCATCATCTATATCAGTAATAATAACTTTGTGTCTACGTCCTGGAATTACAGCATCATAAACAGTATTACCATAAGGAGCTAGTTCCATATACTTATTATTATAAGTATATGCTATGTAAATATCTCCAGGATTATGAATAGAAAAATATGTTTCTCCAGATAATTCTGAATTTGGTTTAAAATTTTTTAATGTTAGATAATACGATGTATCTTTATACCGAATAATTACAGAATCTATTTTTTTATCTGTTTTATTTTCTAAATAATATCTACGAATACTATTGCTATATCCTTTTCCTTGTTTTAAAAAATCAGCAAAAAAAATACAATTTAAAATAAAAGAAATAATTAATAATATGTATAACATATTTCTTATGACTAATTTTTTCATATTTACTCCTCTTAATATTTGAAAAATAAAATTATATGCTGTATTATAATAATACAACATATATAAAAATAAAACAAATAAAATATAGAATAACTATATAAACAATATTATTTTAATTCATTAGGTATCTTAACTAAAAATCCAGGAAGTGGTTATCCACATAATCCTAGAAAACCAGTTATTATTTTAAATATTAAAGAAAAACTATAACTAAACCCCAGTCTATAAATTAGACTGGGGTTTTTAATTTTTAAAATTAAAATAAATTATTCCTAATTTTCTTTTATTCTTTCATACATAATTATTCCTGCTGCAACAGAAGCATTT
>CAMBPW010000046.1 GCA_945869755.1 uncultured Gemella sp. | reverse complement strand
TAAAAAATCCCCTATCAGCTTTAAACTGATAGGGGATTTTTTTATAAATTAGAAATTGCGTTTAATCTTTCTTTGACAGTATTATACTGTTCTTCATAAATTGCTTTTTTCTCTTTTTCTTTTTCTACTACTTCTTTCGGTGCTGATGCCACGAATTTTTCGTTAGAAAGTTTTTTACTTACACGTTCAATTTCTTGTTGTAATTTTTCTAATTCTTTCGTCAATCTTTCTTTTTCTTTATCTACGTCAATTAAATCTGCAAGTGAAACATAAATTTCTAATCCTGCCAATACTCTACTTACATCTGTATCATTAATTTCAATGTTGTTATCAATAATTAATTCACTAGGTTTAGCAAATTTTTCTAAATACACTTTTCCATCTAGCAATGTTTGTTTAATTTCTTCATTTGAGTATTTTATTTTCAGTGGAATTTCTCTTGACATTGGAGCATTTACTTCGCTACGAATATTACGTACAGCTACTATTACTTCTTGAATGAGTGTCATTTCTGCCGTTTCTTTTTCAAATACAGGTATATCTTCTATTTTTGCAAATTCAGAAGTTACGATACTTTCTCCAATGTGTGGTAGATTTTGCCAAATTTCTTCTGTAACAAATGGCATAAATGGATGTAACATTTTTAATGAAGCATCTAGCACATAAACTAAAATTGATTTTGCAGTTTTCTTAGCGACTTCATCTTCTCCATTAAGTGAAATTTTAGCAATTTCGATATACCACGAACAAAATTCTTCCCAAATAAAATTATAAACTATTCTTGAAGCTTCTCCAAATTCATATTTTTCAAATAATCTTTCGTAATCTTCTATCGTTTTCGCAAGTTTTGTCAAAATATATTTGTCAGCTAGTGTTTTTTCTGTTGTTAAATCTATATCTTCATATTTGAAGTTTTCTAAATTCATAATTACGAAACGAGAAGCATTCCATATTTTGTTAATAAAATTCCAACTCGCTTCAATTTTTTCTGTAGAATAACGTAAATCTTGTCCCGGAGTTGAATTTGTCGCAAGGAAATAACGTAAACTATCTGCTCCATATTGTTCAATAACTTCCATAGGATCTACTCCGTTGCCTAGAGATTTACTCATTTTTCTTCCTTGTTCATCACGCACTAAACCATGAATTAAAGTATCTTTAAATGGTCTAACTCCAGTAAAGTCTAAACCTTGGAACATCATTCTTGCAACCCAGAAAAATATTATGTCATATCCAGTTACTAAACAATTAGTCGGATAGTAACGTTTAAAATCTTCACTTTCAACATTTGGCCAATCAAGTGTAGAAAAAGGCCATAACGCAGATGAAAACCAAGTATCTAAAACATCTTCATCTTGTGTATAATTCTCTATATCTGCTGGTGGATTTATACCTACATAAACTTCTCCTGTTTCATTATGATACCAAGCAGGAATACGATGCCCCCACCAAAGTTGACGTGAAATACACCAGTCTTGAATATTTTCCATCCACGTACTAAAAGTGTTTTCAAAACGAGGAGGATAGAAATTAACTTTTTTGTTTGCATCTTTTTGATTTTCTAAAGATTTTTCTGCCAAAGGTTTCATCGCAACAAACCATTGTTTTGAAAGATACGGCTCTACTACTGCTCCACTTCTTTCTGAATGCCCAACTGAATGAATATGTTTTTCAATTTTAAAACATACACCACTTTCTTGCAAATCGCTAATTAAATTTTTACGACAAGTAAATCTATCTTGCCCTGCATACTTATCAGCGTGTTCATTCATTATCGCACTTTCGTCCATTACAATAAGACGTTGTAAGTTATGACGATTTCCTACTTCAAAGTCATTTGGATCGTGAGCAGGAGTGATTTTTACTACTCCACTTCCAAAATCCATCTCAACATATTCGTCTGCAACTACAGGAATTTCTCTATTAGTTACTGGAAGTAAAACTGTTTTGCCAATATATTTTTTATATCTTTCGTCATTTGGATGAACTGCAACTGCTGTATCTCCGAATAAAGTTTCTGGACGAGTAGTTGCAATTTCTAAATAATCTCCACTTCCGTCAGCTAAAAAATATTTTAAATGGTAAAATGCACCTTCAACATCTTTGTAAATAACTTCGATATTTGACAAGGCTGTACGTTGTGCTGGATCCCAATTTATTATTCTTTCTCCACGATAAATAATTCCTTGATTGTAATGGTCAACAAAAATTTTTGTTACAGCATCATTAAGTCCTTTATCAAGAGTAAATCTTTCACGAGAATAATCTAAACCTAGCCCTAATTTTGCCCACTGTTCACGAATATATCCTGCATATTCTTCTTTCCATTCCCATGCTTTTTCTAAAAATTTCTCACGTCCTAAATCATGACGTAAAATTCTTTCTTCACGAAGTTTAGCTTCTACTTTTGCTTGTGTAGAAATTCCTGCATGATCCATTCCTGGTAAATATAAAACATCAAATCCTTTAAGACGCTTATATCTAGTCAGCATATCTTGTAAAGTTGTATCCCACGCATGACCTATATGTAATTTCCCTGTTACGTTTGGAGGTGGAATTACAATTGTGTATGGATTTTTTTTACTTTTATTATCTGCTTTAAAAACTTCTTTTTCTAACCACCAAGAATAACGATTTTTCTCAATTTCTTGTGGATTGTATTTTGTTGACATTTCTGACATAATAATTCCTCCTAATAAAATTTATATAAAATAAAAAACTCTCCAAAGAAATTCTATGAAGAGTTATATAATTATCTTGTTAATTTAATAGCACCCCGTTATTTCTAAAATAAGGACGAAGTTTTCCGCGGTACCACCTTTATTCTAATAAATTAGCACTTAATTAAGATTATCGCTCTTACACGTCTAAAACTACTAATTTCACTTTAGATGCTCACCGTCTACTTCAAAGTATATGCCAAGGAGAAATCTCTCAACCACTGATTTCTTTTCTGTATCCTCGGTACGCAAGTACTCCTACTTGTCGGCTCATCGCATTTATATTTTTAATAAAATATGTTTAATATAATATCATACAAAAGAAAATTATGCAAGTATTATTTGTTATTTATGATAAGGTTCTTTGCGTATTATTTTAAATGCACGATAAATTTGTTCAAATAAAATTACTCGCATTAATTGATGAGGAAAAGTCATTTTACTAAATGATAGTGCATAATTACTACGATTTTTCACTTCGTCAGAAAGTCCATAACTTCCTCCAATAATAAAAACTAAATCACTACTTCCAGTAAGTGCTAAATTATCTATTTTACTAGCTAGTTTTTCACTCGTAACATTTTCTCCTAAAATTTCTAACGTAATTACAAACTGATTATCTTTTATTTTAGATAAAATATTTTTTCCCTCTTTTTCCATAACGATAGAAATTTCCGCTTCATTCTCATTTTTTAATTTTTCATCATTTATTTCTAGTGTACTAACTTTTGCATATGCACTTAATCTTTTTTCGTACTCTTTTATAGCTTCACGATAAAATTTTTCTTTTATTTTTCCTACACAAATTAATGTTATTTTCATAACTACTCCATTTAAAAATTTTATTTTAAATTTTACAAATAAAAATCTCCTATAAAAAGGAGAAAGACCTCGTTTTTAGGCGAGGCGTATTATTTATGAAAAAAAATTATTACTGTTTATAGTTATATTATATATACTCTACCTTATATGAACTTTAAAGAAGAAAAATTTTTAAAAAATTTTTTTATAAACTATCTAATAAATTATAAATATCTTCTCTACGAAGTTTGCTTTTTTCTTCTTTATTAAAATCTTTAATTATCTCTCCTTGATGTAAAACTATCATTCTATTTCCATATTTTAACGCATCTTTTATGTTATGAGTAATCATTAGCGTTGTAATATTTTTTTCTGCTACTTTTTCTTCCGTTAAATTCATTATTATTTTTTGAGTTTTCGGATCTAGTGCTGACGTGTGTTCATCTAACAGTAATAAATCGGGTGTTTTAATTGTTGCCATTAATAATGAAATTGCTTGGCGTTGACCTCCTGATAAAACTCCCATTTCTGCATTAAGTCTAGTTTCTAAATTTAAGTTTAAAGTTTCAAGTAATTTAGCAAAATTTTGTTTACTTTCTTTTTTTAATGCGAAATTAAACATTTTTTTCTCTCCACGTTTATATGCTAGTGCCATATTTTCCGCAACGGTCATTCGTGGTGCAGTTCCTTGCAACGAATTTTGAAAAACACGACTTATATATTTTGCTCTTTTATGTTCTTTCATATTAGTTACATCTTCATTTGCCACGATAATACTTCCACTATCTACAAAAAATGTTCCTGCTAAAGCATTTAGTAAAGTAGATTTTCCTGCACCATTTCCACCAACTATAGTAATAAAATCTCCTCTATTAATTTCTAAATTAATATTTTTTAATGCATGATGTTCTCTACTCGTATTAGGGAAAAAAGTTTTGTTTAAATTTTCTAATTTTATAAACGTCATTATATTTTCTCCTTTCTTCTAAAAATATTTTTTTTGAAATGAGGTAATGTTAAAAATATAGCAATAATTAATGCCGACACTAATTTAAAATCGTTAGCTTCTATTATTTCTAATTTTAAAACTGCGACTAAAAGTAGACGATAAATTATCGCACCGTAAATTGTATAAATCAATCTTTCTACAAAAGTTACTTCACCAAATATTACTTCCCCTATTATTATTGCAGCTAATGCAATTACTATGACTCCAAGACCACTATTTACATCTGCATATCCATTATTTTGTGCAATAATTCCTCCTGCCATAGCAATAATTCCATTTGATAACATTAACCCTAAAATAGTCATCGCTTGTGTAGAAATTCCTAAAGATTTCGCCATAGTTTCGTTATCACCAGTCGCAATTAAACTTTGGCCAATCTCTGTTTTGAAAAATATTGCCATTAATAAAATAATGACTGCAACAATTATTGCTCCGACAAAAATTATTTTGTAATTTTCTGGGAAATTAAATTTATTTAAAAATGAAAATATAGTATTGTTAGAAAGTAAATTAACGTTTGGTTTTCCCATAATACGCAAATTAATTGAAATTAGTGCCGTCATCGTTAAAATTCCCGCTAGTAAACTAGGAATTTTACAGACAGAAATTAAAATTCCTGTAATTAAACCTGCTAACATTCCTGAAACAAAAGAAATTAAAACTGCAACGTAAGGATTTACTCCGTTTATTATTAAAATTCCTGCTACTGATGCTCCAAGCGGAAAACTTCCTTCTGTCGTCATATCCGCAATATTTAAAATTCTAAAACTTATAAAAAGACCTAACGATAATATTCCCCATAAAATCCCTTGATATATTGCTGATGTTATAATATCCATAATAACCTCCTAATTTTATTTTACAATTTGTGCTTTTTCTTTTATATTTTCTGGAATTTTTATATTTAATTGTTTTGCTTTTTCTTCATTCAAATATATTATTCCATCATTTGCAATAACTATAGGTTTTGTTTCTGCTTTTTCTCCATTTAATAATGCAACTAAAACTTTTGCTGTTTCTACTCCAATTTTGTATTGATCAACTCCTAACGCCAAAAGTCCCCCATCTATTACCATACTATCTGATGACGGAAATACAGGAATTTTATATTTATCTGTTACATTTATTAATGTTGGCATTGCACTTGCTAAAGTATTGTCTATCGGAATAAAAATACAATCAACATTACTCGCAACACTTTCTGCCACTTGCTGAATATCATTCGTATTCGACACAGTCTTACTTATAACCTCAATATTTAATTCTTCTGCAAGTTTTTTCATATCATTAGCCTGTTTAACAGAATTGTCTTCACTTGCAGTATAAATAATTCCTATTTTTTTTATATTTGGTAATATTTGTTTCATTATGTCTAGTTGTTCTTTTAATGGCGTTCTATCACTAACTCCTGTAATGTTGTTTCCTGGTAACTGTTCACTTTTTATTAGTCCTGCTTCTACAGGATAAGTTATTCCAGCCATAACAATTGGAATTTCTTTTGTTGCATTTGATAGTGATAATGCTGACGGTGTTGTAATAGCTACTAAAATATCATTTTTTTCTGAAACTAACTTATCACTCATAGATACTAAATTACTTTGATCTCCTTGTGCATTTTGCAAATCAATTTGAATATTATCTCCTACTTTATATCCTAAATTCGACAATTCATCTTCTAATCCTTTATAAATTGTATCTAATGCAGTATGACTTAAAAGTTGTAATACCCCAATTTTTATTACTTTATTATTTTCTTTAATCACTTCTCTTTCTTGTCCGAAAAAATATCCAAAAATTAAAATTATAATTAATGATAATGTAAAAATTTTTCCTCTATTATTCATTTATGTTCTCCTTAATAAAAAAATAAAACCACTAATTGTATCTAATAGTGGTTTTATAAAACAAAAAACCACGCAGAATAATTTTTATTTTTCTACGTGGTAATCTATTTCTATTTTTACTCATCCACATAGATACAATTTTACAAACAACTGTAAGGCTGTATCTATGCATAAAAATTTGCAAGAAACAACCTGTATCTAGTGGCTTTGCCAACGTGTATTTAATTGTAACATTATACTAGATAAAATCATTTTCTCGCTCCTTCATATTATTTAAATAAAAGTATAACAAAATTATTTCAATGTGTCAACAATTTATCTGAAAATTTAGAAATATTGTAAATCTATTAAAATATTTATTCTTATTAATACTTTTCTAATATTAATAATAAATTATTATAATCTTCTACACTATCTATTTCATAAATAGTATCTCCCTCTAATTCCTTAACATATACATCTAATTCATTAATATTATCTTTCACCATGTTATCCCAGTATAAATTTTGATAATCGTTTGACTCATATGCTCTATCAATAAAAGTTAATATTTTTTCTGCTGTTTCTTCGTCCCAATAAGAAACTCCACTCAATATTCTTCCTTCTTTACTATCTACAATTATGTCGCTAACTTTATAGTTTTTATCATAAACTAAAAACCATTCATTAACACAGTTTTTTCTATGAACACTAAAATATGTAGATTTAGTAATTTTTTCATCAAAAATATTTTTAAAAATATAATTATCAGCATCAACAACATAACTATTAGCTAATTTGTCTTTCACTAAATATAGCGAATAAAAATTATTATAAATGTCGTATTTATCATTAAAAACAAGTTTTACGTTATACTTATCTACTAAATAATTAAATTGCTCTTTTAAATAGCCAACTACAATAATTATTTCGTTTATATTCTTTTCTTTTAAATACTTTATTTGATATTCTATTAAAGGCAACCCATTTACTTCTACTAAAGCTTTAGGTTTGTTATCAGTCATAGGTCTTAATCTTGTACCTAAACCTGCTGCTAAAATTATAGCTTTCATCGTA
>CAMBPW010000045.1 GCA_945869755.1 uncultured Gemella sp. | reverse complement strand
AAGAAGTTATAGGTATTATAAGTTATAAACTTTAGTTTTAAAATAAAAAAATAGAAAATCCTAAACATTTATTGTTTAGGATTTTATATTTTGTAATAAGCTTCAAAATTGTGGTCTATTTGCTCTGCTACAGGAGGAGGGGTCATATATTCACCATATATTCCTGATAATATTTCATCATAATTTTTTGGAGCAAAGAATTTTTTATTTTCAAATTCTAGTTCTATTAATTCTTCACCGGTGTTTAATGGTAAAATATCTTTATCTTTATTAGATGATATAATGAAAGCTGCGAATGTAGGATTATTAGTTTGATATTTTTTTATTAGTTTTTCAATTAGAATTGCAAAAACACGTGGGTTTATTAATCTTAGTGTATACCAAAGAAAAAGTCTATAAATATTTTTTAATTTGTTATTTTTATATATTATGTACTCTTTTTTTCCTGAACAAATAAATTTCAAACTTTCTAGTATATATGAATATTTAATTATTCTATAATCATTAAAGTAATCTATAGGGAAGATGTCAATAAAAATTCCTGAATTATAAGTTTTTATTGTATTTTCAAATTTTATTACGGTTTCTGTATCTTCTATTTTAATAAAATTGTTATAGTAATTTTCTGTATTTTCTAAAGAAATTATTTTATATTTGGATGTGTCTTGCTTATATAGTTTAATAAATTTATCGTAATTTTCTCTAGTCATAGAAATATCTATATCGTCATCCCAAGGTATAAATCCTTTGTGCCGAACAGCACCTAACAATGTGCCATAATTAATGAAGTATTTTATATTGTTTTCTCTGCAAAATTTATCAATATGAGTTAATATTTCAAGCGATATTTTTTTTATTTCTTGTTTACTTATTTTATTCACGTTAAATTTTTCTCCGTATATATATTATTTTTTTTTTATAAACTTTATAGCCTCTCTTATTGTAACATCTTTTATTAAGTATAGTATAAAAATATATATAGTACTGCATAAGATGATTTTTATAATTATTCCAACAAACATACTATATTCCATAGCGATTTTGTATGGAATATGTTTATTAACTAAATAAGATATTATAATAAAAGAACTGGCTGTAAGAGCATATTTTAATGTAGTTTTAAAAATTGGTGATAATTTAATTAATGTGTGTTTTTTTATAAAAACAATATATAAAATTAATACTATAATTTCGGATATAATTGTTGTTGAGATATAATATTCAGGTAAAAAATATTTATTATAAAAGAGTAATGAATTTAATCCTAAGTTCATTAACCCGCCGATAGTTATACATATAGTTAATTGTTTTTCATATCCTTGAACAAACATAACTTGGATTCCTAATATATTATCTAATGCCCATATTATTGATCTAAAAGCAAATAGAGATGTTACGATGCCAGCTGTAATAAACTTTTCTCCGCCGTATATAAATGAGGATTCTGTTCCTAAAATTATCAATCCAAAACTTATAGGAATTACAAAAAATAAAAATAGTCTACTACTTTTATTTATTAAATTTTCGTACGCTAGTTTATTATTTTGTCCTAAATAATAACTTAATCGAGGAACGCCTACACTTATAGCTCCACTCACTACTCCAATTATGAGCATTACTATATTATTTGCTAACATATAATCTGAAATATAGGTTGATTTTGGATTATTCATTAAAAAAATTCTATCTAAATATGTATATAACATATTGATATTGGAAAGTAATAATATTGTAAACAACGATGGTATTAACTTTATAATATTTGTAATTTTAATACGTACTAATTTTACTTCTTTTTTTATCCATACAAAACTAATAATGATATTTAAAATTTCAGCTATGGTAACAATTATTGTATAAGGAATTACGTCGCTTGGTTCCTTTATATAATTAAACACGAGTATTAATATAGCAATTCTAACTATAATAGTTTTGTACATTATAAATGTATAGTTTTCAAAAGCCTCATTAAGCCATTCTATATACAAAAACTGCATAGATATTTGAATGCCTAAAATTATATACACATATAATATAGTTTTATTATATGTACCTATGAATAATACTATATAAAGGAAATATATGCTTAATGTTATTAATGTAGATATTATAGATAAATAAAAAAGTTCTGAAAATAAGCTGTTTATTTTTTGTTTATTATTTTTTACTTTACTAATTGCTCTTACCCCAAAAGTATATATACCAAATGTGGCAAATGGAATAAATAATTGAGCAGAAGTATTTGCAATATCAAAGATTGCTATATTTTCTTTAGTTAAAGTTCGTGCAATATAGGGTCCAGTTATCAATGGAAATATTATATTTAGAATTCTCACTACAGTTGCAGCAATAGCATTTATCTTTAGACTTTTCATTATAATAAAAGCTCTCCTAAATTAAATTAATCAGTTAATTATATCATATTTAAAAAAATTTATAAATGAAAAATCAATTATAAATATGGTATAATAAAATAAATATAATATGATTAAGAGGTTTTAATTATGTATTTAACGATAGCTATTGCAATTTATAATGGAGAAAAGTATATTGATAGGTGTTTAATGTCTATAAAAAAAGCATTAGAAAACTGTAATAAAAATTTTGAGTTAGAAATTTTAGCTATTAATGATGGTTCTAAAGATAATTCTCTTGAAATATTAAATAAATATAGCAACCAATTTAAAAATTTTGTTATAATTAATAAAGAAAATGGGGGGATTAGTTCCGTTAGAAATTGTGCTATTCAGAATGCAAAAGGACAATTTTTATGGATAATTGATGTTGATGATGAGGTTACATATAATTCTTTAAATGATATAAAAGATAATTTATTATCGGATATAAACATGTTTGATTATATTCAAATAATGAATGATTCAGTAATTAAAAATAATTATAATTTAGACTATGGTCTGTTTTCTATTATGAGTAAAAAAGAGCTTATTACATTTTCTGGTTCTACGTGGAAATTTATTTTTTCTGCAAAATTATTGAGAAATAGCAATATACAATTTTTAAAAAATTTAATTTATGAGGATTTGAATTTTACAGCTAAGTTATTTTTATTTGCTCAAAATATTAATATAGTTAATAAATCTATTTATAAATATTATATTAATGATAATTCTATTATGACGAGTAAAAATTTAGATAAGAAAAAAGATATTTTATTTGTTTTAGATGATGTATATAATTATTATAAAAATAATAAAGCATTAGATTTATATAACGATGAATTAGAATATTTATTTATTCATCATATACTTTATGTAGCGTATGTTTCAGTTGTTCAAATAGATAGTAATTCTAAGTTATTAAAGTTGTTTATAGATGCAGTAGAAAGTAAATATCCTAATTGGGAAAGTAATAAATATTTGACACAGCAAAGTATAATTAAGAAAACTATTTTGAAGTTTATTAAAAAAGATAATAGAAAAGTTGTTGTCATCTTATTAAAATTAAAAGAGTTTTTTAAAAAAATTGTGTAGCAAGGTGATTTTATGAAAAAAATATTGTTTACAGTTTGGACTACAAGTTTAGGTGGTGGAGCTGAAAAAGTTTTATCTACAATTACAAAAGAATTATCAAAAAATTATGAAATAGATGTATTAGAAGTAGGGAAATTTGGTAATCACAAAATAGAATTAGGAGATAATGTTAAACTATTAAAACCTGTAGTTAATAAAATTGATGATAGTAGAATAGTATATTTATTTAAAAGATTTTTATTAGAATATTGTCCGAATTTTGTAAAAAGAATTCGCTGTAAAAAAAATTATGATTATGAGATAGCTTTTAATTATTTATACCCTGCCTATTTAATTGATAAAAAAGCAAAAAGTATAGCTTGGAATCATGGGAGTATAGAAAATCTATTAGAACAATCTGAATATAAAAACAAAATAAAGTATGGTAAAGTGCTTAATAATTTTAATAAAATAGTAGCAATTTCTAACAAAACTAAAGAATCTATAATAGCTGTTTATCCAGAATATAAAAATAAAATAGAATTAATTTATAATGGTTATAATTTTAATGAAATAGTAGTTAAATCAGAAGAACTTACACAAATTGATTTTGAAGCAGATAGTTTAATGTTTTTAGGAAGATTAGAAAAAGCTAAAGGAGTTTTTGAATTAGTAAATTTATATTTATGTTTATTTAATAGAGGTTTTAGAAAAAAACTTTATTTGTTTGGTGAAGGTGAAGAAAAAGATAATTTGCAAAAATTTATTAGTAATAATTATTTAGATGAATATGTAATATTAGCAGGATATACTAAAAATCCATATCCATATATAAAAAAAAGTTCATACATAATAATGTTATCTTATGCTGAAGGTTTTCCGACAGTTTTTGTTGAAGGTCTTTCTCTTGGTGTAGGTTTTATAAGTACAGAAGTAGGTGGTACATGTGAACTTTCTAATAATGGATTATGTGGTTTTATTAGTAATGATTTTAATGAATTAGAAAACTATATTTTTACAGAATTAGCCAAAGATAAAGAAGATAGAATAATTATTAAAAATAATTGTTTAGAGTATATAAAAAATTATAGTTTGGAAACTCAAATAAAAAAAATAAAAACATTGTTAAAGGAATTAGATAATGAATAGAAAAATAATAATACCGACAGGCTATATGGGAAGTGGATCATCAGCAGTTACTGATATACTTCGTGAATATAACAATTTAAATACAAAAAATGCTGATTTTGAGTATATATTTTTACATATGCCAGGAGGAGTTTTTGATTTGGAAGATAAATTACTTCTTAATAATAATGCATTACGTAGTGATGAAGCAATAAAGCATTTTAGGTCTAGTATGCAAGATTTATATTCACTTAGGGGTTGGTGGCCTGGTAATTATAAAAAATATGTGTCAAAAAATTTTTTAAAAATATTAGAGAAATATATTGAAAAATTAAAAACAGGGCAATTTACAGGTGTTTGGTATTATAATGAAAAATATAAAGGATATAAATTATATAAAAGAGCAATTAAAAATAGAATATTAAAATTATTAGGCAAACCTAATTCAGTTGATAAATTTAATATTGAGTACAGTTTTATTAACGAAAAAGATTTTTATAATTATAGTTGTGAATTTATTTCGGATTTTGTAAATGAATTAAATATTGATGAAAAACAATATGTAGTATTGGATCAATTAGTGCTACCTCATAATATTTATCGTTTAACAAAATATAATAGTATAGAGATGTTTCCTATAGTTGTAGAACGTGATCCCCGTGATGTATTTATTATGAATAAGTATATTTGGAATCCTGCTGGGACGCCTGTACTATATCCTTTAGATGTAAAAGAATTTTGCATTCAATATAAATCTATGCGAGAAAACGAAAAAAATTGTAATGACAAAATGTTGCGTATAAAATTTGAGGATTTAGTGTTTAACTATGAAAATAGTATAGAGAAAATTGAAAGTTATTTAGGATTACAGAAAGAAAATCACATAAACGTAAAAAAATATTTTAATCCAGAAATATCAAAAAGAAATATACAAATATATAAACAAGAAAAATATAAAGAAGAAGTAGCCATTATAGAAAAAGAACTTGAGAAATATTTGTATATTACTGACAAAGTTGTTTTATCAAATGAAAATCCATTTTAAGAGAATTTTTTAATTCTCTTTCTTTTTTTTACATAATATAATATAATTTTATATGATTACTAATTGAAAGAGTGAATTTATGTTTAAAGAAAAAGTCGAAAATTTATTTTATAAATTTTTTAATAAAGATATTGATACTATTGTAAATGTTTCTAAATTAGGAGGGATGACTAATAGTAATTTTTTAGTAGAAACTTCTAATGGAACGTTTATATTAAAATTGTTTGGAAAAGGAACGGAAAAATTAATAAATAGAGAAATAGAGAAAAAAAATCAAGAAATAGTACAAAAGATTGGATTAGATGTTAAAAATTTCGTTTTCGATATTAATAATGGAGTTAAAATAAATGAATATATAAAAAATGCTGAAACTCTGTCTGCTGAAACAATAAGAGATAATTTTTCCAATGTTGCTAAAACTTTGCAAAAAGTACATTCTTCAAATTTGAAATTTTATTCTTCGTTTAACGTATTTTCAGAAATTAAAAAATATGAAAATTTAATTGTTGGAGAAATAAACTATCCGTACTATTCAAAAATTAGAGAAAAAGTATTTGTGTTAGAAAAAACTTTAGAAAATATAGGGTTAAATATAACAACTTGCCACATAGACTTAGTTCCAGAAAACTTTATAAAAGATAAAAATAATTTTTATTTAATTGATTGGGAATACTGTTCTATGAATGATTCTATGTGGGATATTTCGGCTCTATTTTTAGAAGCTAACTTTAAAAAATCAGAAGAAAAACAATTTTTATCATTATATAATAGTGAAAAGACCGTTGTTAATGAACAAAAAATATTAATATTTAAAATTTTACAAGATTTTTTATGGAGTTTATGGACAATTTATAAAGAAGAACAAGGCTCAGATTTTGGAAGTTATGGAATTGATAGATATAATAGAGCATTAAAAAACTTGAAGGAGTATATATTAACTTATGAAAAAAAATAGTGGGACACTAGCTGGGATATTATCAGGTTTTTTCTGGGGAATAGGACTCACAATTAGTGGGTATATATTTTTAAATTTTAATATTTCTCCATTTATAGTTTCATTTATTCACGATTTTTTAAGTGTAATATTTTTAGCGATATTGATTTTAATAAAACATAAAACAATAAACTTAAATATTTTTTCAAATTTAAAAAATTATGCTGTAGTTTTAGCGGCTATATTAGCAGGTCCAGTAGGAATGCAGTTTAATTTATATGCAGTAAAATATTTAGGAGCACCGCTAACATCTTCAGTAACAGCGATTTATCCTGCGGTTGCAGTAATTTTATCAATAATATTGTTAAAACATAAAGTGCAAAAACAAACTATTATAGGTGTAACTTTAATTGTAATTAGTTTATTTTTACAAACTTTTGAAATTGGAGCAAGTTCGTCAATTTATTTAGGAATTTTATTTGCTTTAATTTGTGCATTTGCATGGGCTAGTGAAAGTATATTATCTTCTTATGCAATGGAAAATAATTTGTCGCCACTTGAAGCATTATTTATACGTCAAGTAACATCTTCTGTAATATATTTAATAATAGTATTATTTACGAAAAATTTTGAATTTGTTGTTGACAAAACTTTAAGTGTTAGTATAATATTTTTAGTTATATTTAATATGGCTTCATATTTATTATATTACGTTGCAATAAATAAAATAAAACCTGCAAAAGCAACAGGTTTAAATGTTAGTTATGTAGTTTGGACTGTATTATTAGCGACAATATTTTTAAATGGAGAATTAACATTTAAAACTATAATTACATCATTAGTAATAATTTTTGGTGTGTATATTATTATAAAAGATAGTTAGGAGAAATAA
>CAMBPW010000044.1 GCA_945869755.1 uncultured Gemella sp. | reverse complement strand
CCAATAGGACTGTTAGGTAATATTCAAATTATTTAACTTCTAAAACTTGTCTACCTTTATACATACCAGTTTTTCTGTCAACACGGTGACCCATTACATAGTTACCACTTTGTGCATCTAAAGTAATTGCTGGTGCAGACAATTTTTTATGAGTTCTTCTTTTTCTTTTAGCTGTTTTTGATGTTCTTCTAAAAGGAACTGCCATAGTTAATTTCCTCCAATATTTTATTATTTCTCTTTAAACATATCACTTAAAGCAGAAAAAGGATTATCCTTTCTCTTATCTTCAATGTAATCTTCATCAGATACAAAATTCCAATCTTTACCACTACTATTTTCAACTACTTCATTATCTAAATAATAAGAAGTTGGAACATTTAAAACAATTAGTTCATTTATAAAATTATTAATATCTATAAACATATCCATTGTATTAATGTCTATATCATCGCTAAATACTGATAATTTATCAATGTACTCCTCTGTTTCTTCTATAGTAAAAGGAACATCTAAAATATTTAATGTTCTACTAGAAATAACTTTATAAATACCCGTAATCTTTAAATCAACAACTATTTTATCTTGGCCATTTCTAGTTAAAGTACCACTAACGATTACTTCTTCTACACTTTTTAAAGTAGTATCAAAATTTTCAACATTGATATCTAATTTTTCTTCAAAAAAAAATTTATCTTTATTATCTTTGAATAAAGAAGATCTTAACCATTTCATTAAATATCACCCCATAAAACACAATAATCATTATATACTATATTTTTTTAGATGTCAACAAAAAATGTTTACACTTAATTATTTTTTTTAAATGATAAAACAAAAACATTAAAATTCGTTTATTTCTGTTTTTCTCTTGAATTTTTATTTTTTTTAGAGTAAAATATAAATATAAATTCAAAAAAATAAGGAGAAAAAATATTTTTTATGTCAAATAACGAACTTTTTAAACTTGACGGTAATCCTAGTTTAGGAAAAACTTTACCTCTATCTATTCAACACGTTCTTGCGATGATTATTGGAAATATAGCTCCAGCAATAATTATTGCACAAAGCATAGGAATGAACACAGAGCAAATAACACAAATGGTGCAATATTCTATGATTTGTGCCGGTCTTGCTACAATTTTACAAATATATGGTATTTGGAAATTCGGTGCAAGATTACCTATCGTAATGGGAACTAACTTTGCTTTTGTTCCAGTAATTATTACTATAAATTCAAGTTACGGTTTTGCTTCTGTATTTGGAGCTTGTATTGTAGGAAGTATTTTTCTTATATTCTTTGGTCTTTTTATTGAAAAAATTATAAAATATTTCCCACCAATAGTTACAGGAACAACAGTTTTAGCAATGGGAATTTCACTTTATCCAGTTGCTATTTCTTATATGGCAGGTGTATCTAACACACCAGAATATGGAAATTTAAAAAACTGGTCTATAGCACTTACTACATTAATAGTAGTTTTAGCAATTGATCACTTTGCTAAAGGTTATGTAAAAATTCTTAGTATTCTATTAGGAATATTTGCAGGATACATAGTTTCTCTTTTTGCAGGACTTGTTGATTTTTCAGCAATTTCTAGTGCGAAATATTTTTCTGCACCAGCAATTTTCCCATTCGGAGTTGAGTTCCATACAGGTGCAATTTTAACAATGGTAGTTATGTATATAGTTACATCTATTCAAGTTATCGGGGACGCTTCTTCACTTACTGTAGGAGCAATGAACAGAGAAGCTACTAAAGATGAAGTTTCCGGAGCATTAATGAGTAAAGGATTAAGTGGACTTCTTACAGCATTTTTAGGCGGATTACCTTCATCATCTTACGCACAAAATATCGGTATTATAAGTATAACAAAAGTTGTTAGCAAAAAAATTGTTGCAATTGCAGGATTAATTATTTTTGCGTTAGGATTTTTACCAAAATTCTCATCAATAATGACTACAATTCCTTATCCAGTTTTAGGTGGCGCAACTCTTTCTGTATTTTCTATTATTACAATTAATGGAATAAAATTAATTAGTCGTGAAAAAATGACTAACAGAAATGCAGGAATTTTAGGAATTTCTCTTGCATTTGGTCTTGGATTAACTACAGTACCAGCATCACTAGCACAAACACCAGTATGGTTTCAAACTTTCATAGGAAGTTCTCCAATTATTATTGCTACATTAATAGCATTTACTTTAAATTTATTACTTCCTAGAAACGAAGAAAAATAAGAATATAAAAAACTTGTGAAAAGAATTAATTCTTTTAAACTGGACACTAATTTTATGTCTAGTTTTTAAGGACATATTCTTTCACAAGTCTTTTTATTTTTTCTATTATAATAATGAAATATTAATTTTTCTTAATTTTTCAATTAAAGTTTCTTCTGCTGATTTTTCTATTTTTAATTTATCTATTTCTATTCTAATTTTTTGCATTTTTTCATCTGTTTTTGCTATTATTTCTGCACATTCCGTTAGTTCTGCAATAATATTTTCTGCATTATCTAAAGCACTTTTTTTGTATCTCATTTGATGTTCTAAACTTGCCCAAAAATCCATTGCAATAGTTCTAATTTGCACTTCAACTTTAACATATTGAACACTATCTGCAAAAAATACAGGAACTTTAACTATTAAATGCAAACTTCTATATCCATTAGGTTTAGGATTTGCAATATAATCTTTACGTTTAATTAATTCTATATCATGCTGATTTATTAATGCATCTGCTATTTTATAAATATCATCAATATAGTTACAAACTACTCTAACCCCTGCAATATCTTCAATATGTTCTTTTATATTATCTATATCAAACTGTATTCCTAATTTGTCTGCTTTACTCATTAAACTAGAATTACTTTTTAATCTCGTACTAATTGTACTAATAGGATTTCTTTTGTGCTTTATTTTAAATTCAGAATCTAATATATCAAATTTTGTTTTTATTTCTTTTATTGCACAGTCATAGACTAAAAACATTTCTTTATAATCAATAACAGTGTCTATCGCTTCTTCAAAATAATTAGTTACACTATTTTGTAATATTTGTGGTAAATTCATTTTATCTTTCATTTAATTTCCTCACATTTTAACGTAAAAAGTAAAATGGCCCTAAAACTCTTTCAAAGTTTATATTTTCATCTACTTCTTCAATAAAATTCAATCCATTTACAACATCATTATTTAATGAAATATTGCTAATAGATAAATCCATATTTGGTAAAAAGATAGCCTTAAAAGTTAAATTTTGTTTCGGATTTATTTTATAAAGTTCCGATAATGTTATGACATCTCCTATATTTATAATTTTATTATTTCCATTATTATCAATTAAAGATATAGGTAAAGTAGATGTAAAATGTGATAATCTATAATTTTCATTTGAAATGCTTACAATTTTGTTATTAGGTAAACCATCTTTAATATTTTTTCCAGTTTCTATACTAACTACACTTTCTTGTGGCACAGTAATTTTTCCGTAACCATTTGTTTCTAATGAAATATCGTTAATTTTTATATATTGTGCTGTAAATATTAAATTTTTATTTTTTTCAGTAATTACATTATGTAAATCTGTTAATTGTAATAGATTATCTTTACTCTTTTCTACAACTATTCCATTTTCTATTATTTTATAGGGAATATTAGATTCCCAACCTAGAATTTTCTTTGTTACACCACTGCTAGTTGGTAAATTTATACCATTTATATATTCTCCTGCAAGAACTTCTTGTCCATCTGATAAAAATTTATCTATTCCTGCACCAACAAATTTTACAGTTATCCAATCTTCTTTATTTTTCTTAAAATAGATTTCCAACACCTTATCTTCTGTAATTATCGTATTATTGTCTACTTCTTTTTTATTTATTCTAAACTGGACACTGTAACCTTTATTTGGCTCTATATTTTTTCTTAATTCTTCTAACAACTCTCCTAAAGGTTTTGTTACAGGTAAATCAATATCTTTATTAACAAAATCAGATGAAACTTTTCCAAATCTACTATTGTAACTATCTTGTCTAATCATAATTTTATTAGTTTTTTCTTTATAATTAGGTTTTATAGTTATACTATTGTCTACAACGATATTTTCAACACTGTCAACTATATTTTCTTGCTTAGTTACATTATCAATTATAGTGTAATTTTCTATATTATAATTTTCTTTCTCAAATACTTTTAAATCTAAACTAGAAATTTTATCTCCTGTCTTTAAATATTTATGTATTACAAATTCATCTGTCTGTAAAATTATTTTTGTATTGTAAATAGCCTTTATCTCTAGATCATCAGATATACTATTATTGTAGTCTTTAATATTTTGCTCATCTATATAATAGCCTAAAAAACTATAATTACCATCTTGATAATTGTAAGTTAATAATTTTTCATTAGCTAAAAATGTAGCAAAATTTGTATCTTTTTTCACATTAGCTACATAATTATTTTCGTAGAAAAATGTAGGATATACTACATTGATATTTTTCCAATTTTTCAAGTTTTTAGAAAGTTCAATTTCTATATTTTTTGCAAAATAAGGAACAGATAACATATTATTAAAAATTTCGACGTAATTTCCATCTATTTTAATTTTATTATTTTCATAATTATAAAATTTATTATGCTGATATTTTCTTAAATTTAATATTGATATATCTACTTTATTATTAACAACCTCAGTTATACTATCTATTATACTTTCGTTATATACTATGCTATCATCTTCTTTTATTACAAGATTATACTCTTTCGGAGTATATATTAAATTACTTTTTGGAGAATATTGCTTATTAACAAAAATATTATTTTTTATTTCAAAACTTTCTACTCTTGAAAAAATCACTGAATTATTTTCTATTAATTTTAAAATTTTTTCATTACCAATTACATTTTTACCAGCTGTAAAAATTTGTTTGCGAAATAATTCTGTAATTGTATTATCTTCATTTTGTTTATAAAAAACTAAATAATTATAACTATCTTTATTGTAATCATTCAGCCTAGCATTATATTCTATTATTTTTATTCCATTTTTTATATCAATTTTTATTTCTGGAGCAATGTGTTTATTTACTTCATTCATAATAGTTTTATTTTCAAAATTTATTTTATTATAAACTTTAGCATCAAATAATAAACTATTATCATAACTATAGGAAATATTATATTTTGAAATAAAAAATAAAGTAGCAAGGTAAATTGAATTTACAAATATTCTTTTTATTTTCACAATATATCTCCTTTCTAATTATTATATATTATTATAATGTTTTAAATTTTTTTTATCAATACATTTTATTGTATATTACTACTTTTAAATAAAATTAAAAAGAAGTTTATAAAAACTTCTTTATTTTATTTATATTTTATTGTAATTCGATTACTATTCCTACAGCCCCTTCTCCTGTGTGAGTAGAAATTGCTGGAGTTGTTATCATAATGTTTTTATCAGGAATTGTATAACCTAATTCATTGGCAAAATTTTCTTTCATAATCTCTACATATTCATCTGCTAAAACATTTACTAAATAAATTTGTTTTATTTTATTAGTTTCTCCTAAATCTTTTTTAATATTTTCTATTAAAGATTGGATTAGTTTTTTCTTTCCACGAACTTTATCTATCGCACTTAATTCTTCTGAAAAAAGTTTTGTTAATATTTTAACATTTAATAAACCACCAATTAAACCAGCTGTTTTCTTTAATCTTCCACCTTTTACTAAATTATCTAACTTATCAATCGTTACGTAAGTTAAAACTTTTTCTTGCTTTCTGTTTAATAATTCTACTATCTCTTTTGCAGATTTTCCTTCTTGAATATAATTATAACATTCATCAATAAAATAGTATTCTCCCCTTGAAGCTGTTTTTGTATCTACTACATAAACATTTTCAAATTCTTGTGCAACAGAATAAGCTGTACTAAACGTTCCACTAATAGCACTAGAAATATGAATAGAAATAACTGTATATCCTAAATCCGTCCATTTTTTATATTCTTCTAAAAATTTCCCTACTGCCGGTTGGCTTGTAAAAAATTGTTTAGCTTCACGCATTTTATAAATATATTCTTTATTGTCTATACTTTCATATTCTACACCATCAATAGTTACAGTAATAGGAATAACTGCAATATCATATTTCTCAATTTCTTCTTTAGTTAAATCACTTGCAGAATCTGTAATTAATTTAATTTTTTCCATATAATCCTCGCTTTTAATAATAAACTTTTTACTTCACTTATATTATAATATATTTAAAAATATTATAATTGAAATTATACTATAAAATTTTTTATAATGCAATATTATAAAATCATTTACATTATATTAATATAATCCACTTAATTTATTTTATTATTGACATTATTAATATTATTTGACAAAATATAATTAATAATTAAAAGGAATAATTATAAAATGAAAAAATTTATAACTATAAAAAATAATATTGAAGATAAATTTATAGAAAAAAAATCTACTTTTATTACTCACCTAATTAGAATAAATAGTGAAGATGAAGCTAGAGAATTTATTCAAAGTATGAAAAAAAAACATTATGACGCTGCACACGTGTGCTCTGCCTATGTTATTGGCGATAATAACGAAATAACACGTGCAAATGATGACGGAGAACCAAGTGGAACAGCAGGAACACCTATGTTAGATGTACTAATAAAAAATAATTTAAAAAACGTTTGTGCTGTTGTTATTAGATATTTTGGAGGAATAAAATTAGGAACAGGTGGGTTAGTACGTGCATACTCTACAGGGGTAATTAATGCTATAAAAAATTCAATTTTAGTAGAAAGAAAAGATGCTTATGAAAAAAATATAGAAATAGACTATTCATTAAATGGAAAATTAGAATATGAAATAGAAAAAACATCTTTTTTAGTAAAAAATATTGAATATAGCGATAAATTAAATTACATTATTTATGTAATGAAAGAAGATGAAGAAAAATTTATAAATTGGATAACAGAAATAACAAGTAATAAATTCAAAATAAAATCATCTTTTGAAAAAAAATTAGAATTTGATATAAAATAAAATTAGGAGAATTTATGAGTATAGACTTTAGAATAAAAAATAAAAGAAAATTATTTTCATATCAAGAAGAATTAACAAATTTACAATTAATACAAATTATCCCAAATTTATCACAATACAATTTTGATGAACAATACGGTAATGTAAATAGGCATGATTTTTATAATACAAAAATTAGCAATATTAATTATTTAAGATTAGGTATTGAAAACGAAAGTATTTTCGGCTTTCTTATTAGTTACGATAAAAAAAGAAATGAATATTTATTATCTATTAGTAACTATGCAACTAAAAAAGATTGGGAAATATTTATTAATTATCTTTCAGAATTATCAAAAGTTTTAGATAATTTTATTTTAGACGAGGGAAAACAAAAATTTAACTACAACACTATTTTAAATATTGATTATTATTCTGTAATGAAAGTTGCTATGGAACAAATAAAAGAAAGAACTGCAAATAATAATTATATTAAAATATATGGAATAAAAAGACCTGTAATTATGGGAGAAAAGTTAAATACTATACTAACTTATGCAGCAGATAAAGTTTCTGCATTTGAAAACTATATTTATAAAAC
>CAMBPW010000043.1 GCA_945869755.1 uncultured Gemella sp. | reverse complement strand
ATAGTCACTATCCCTATAATTGATAATTTCTTATTAATGTCGATAATGATGTTTAAAACAGTATATTTTCCTTTCTGTGCAGGAGTTTTATTAATTGGAAGTTCTAAAGTTTCTGAATTAATAGCATTTTTAAGAAGTGTAAAAATGCCTAATAGTGTAATTATAGTTTTAGCAGTTATTTTTAGATTTTTCCCAGCGATGATAATGGACTATAAACATATAAAAAATTCTTTAAAATTAAAAGGAATAGGTCTTTCTAAATTTTATTATTTAAGACATCCACTAAAATTTATGGAATATGTTTTCGTTCCATATGTAATAATAAGTACAAATATAGCAAATGATTTATCTATTTCAATACTTTGTAGAGGAATAGATAGCGGAGAAAAACCTACATCAATTCATAAACTGAAATACAAAATGACAGATTATATTTTTTCTTTCGTTATAACAATTTTATTTATTTTAGTTGAGGTAAAATTATGATAACATTCAAAAATTTTAGCTACAAATATATAAACTCTTCAAAATTAAATATTGAAAATTTAAACATTAATATAAAAAAAGGAGAATGTATTCTTTTTACAGGAAATTCAGGATGCGGAAAAACTACAATAATGAGAATGTTAAATGGATTAGCACCAGAATTTTTTGAAGGTGGCTTTGAAGGTGAGATGAAAATCGCTCATTTATCATTTGGTGATAAACTTTCTGAATTTTCTAAAGTTGTAGGAAGTGTATTTCAAAATCCAAAAAATCAATTTTTTCATTTAGATTCAACGAGTGAACTTGCATTCAGTATGGAAAATTTCGGAAAAAGCGAAGAAGAAATAACTTCAAGAATTGAAACTTTATCAGAACAATTTTCTGGTAGTCATTTGCTAGATAGAAATATTTTAGAGTTGAGTGGCGGAGAAAAACAAAAATTAGCATTTATGGCTAGTATGATGTTAGATGCCGAAGTTTATGTTCTTGATGAAATAACGAGCAATTTAGATTTAAAAGCTATTCAACTAATATCAGAAATAATAACTATTTTAAAAGAACAAGGAAAAACTATAATTATTGCAGAACATAGAATTTATTATTTAAAAAATTTAATAGATAGAATGTTTATAATAAAAGACGGAAAAATTTTCCACGAATTTCAAAAAGAAGATTTAATAAATTTTGACGGAACTCAATGTCGAACAAGACAACTAGATTTAGAAAAAGTACAGTTATTAACAAAGAAAGAAGTAGTAGGAACAAAAAATTTCTTATCTTTGAACAACTTGAAGTATAAAATAAATAATTATTTTATAGAACATAAAAATTTATCTTTTGATACAGGAAAAGTGTATGCAATAATTGGAGATAATGGGTGTGGGAAAACGACTTTTGCTAATGTTTTGTCAGGATTCATAAAAAATAGCGGAGAAATAATTATTAACGGAGAAAAAGTAAATAATAAAAAATTGACGAAAAATACTTTTCAAGTTATGCAAGATGTAAATTATCAACTATTTACTAACAAAGTAGAAACTGAAATAAAATTAGGATGTAGTTTTTTAGAAGATTTTGATTATGTAGTTGATAAATTAAAGTTAAGAAATTTACTTAATAGACATCCAAACACTTTATCTGGTGGAGAAAAACAAAGAGTAGCTATAGCTTCTGCATTACTTTCAAATAAAAAAATATTAATTTTTGATGAGCCAACAAGTGGACTTGATTACATTAATATGTCTGAATTAGCAAATTTAATTGAAGATGTAAAAAAACGAGAAATTATTATTTTTGTAATAACTCACGACTATGAATTTTTATGTAGTATTGCAGATGAAGTTTTACACTTTGATAATAACGGAATAAAAGAGCAAATTTCACTAAATAATGAAACAAAATTAAAAATATTAAAAAAAATGAGTTAGTAACTAACTCATTTTTGTTTTATTAATATTGTTTTAAATATTGTTCAATTTCCCAATCTGTTACACGAGTTCTAAATGCATCCCATTCTATTGATTTCGCTTCGATAAAATTATGGAAAATATGTTCACCTAAAGATTCACGAATAACAGAAGAATTAGCTAATTCTTTTAATGCAGTGTATAGAGTTGAAGGTAACTCATCAATTCCTTCTAAAATTCTCTCTTCTTTTGTCATAACATAAATATTACTATTTACTTCGTGCATAGGTTCTAAATTATTTTCAATTCCGTCAAGGCCAGCTGCTAATATAGTAGCCATTGCTAAATATGGATTTGCTGCTGGATCTACAGAGCGTACTTCAACACGAGTAGATTTTCCACGAGATGCAGGTATTCTTATAAGAGGAGATCTGTTTGAAGTTGACCAAGCAACATAACAAGGTGCTTCATATCCTGGAACAAGACGTTTATAAGAATTTACTGTAGGGTTACAAACTGCAGTAAAACTACGAGCGTGTTTTAAAACTCCAGCAATAAATGAATATGCGTCTTTTGATAATCCATTATTCGATTTTG
This sequence comes from uncultured Gemella sp., assembly GCA_945869755.1. GTDB lineage: Bacteria > Bacillota > Bacilli > Staphylococcales > Gemellaceae > Gemelliphila. The sequence continues at coordinate 5,291 of CAMBPW010000043.1, read as the reverse complement.
GATCGTAGAAACAATTTTCTCCGTCTTTAAATAATGAAATATTACAGTGCATTCCAGAGCCATTAATTCCATAAATTGGTTTTGGCATAAATGTTGCATGTAATCCATGTTTTCTAGCAATTGTTTTTACAATTAATTTAAAAGTTTGTATATTGTCACAAGCACTAATTACGTCAGTATATTTAAAATCAATTTCGTGTTGTCCAGGTGCAACTTCGTGATGACTAGCTTCAATATCAAATCCTAAACGCTCTAACTCTAAAACTATATCACGACGTACATTTTCTCCTAAATCAACAGGCGCTAGATCGAAATATCCTCCGTGATCGTTTAACTCAAGAGAAGGTTCTCCATTTTCTTTAAGTTTAAATAAGAAAAATTCTGGTTCTGGTCCAAGATTTAGGGTATCATAACCTAATTCATTCATTCTAGCAAGCATGCGCTTTAAATTTCCACGTGGGTCACCTGCAAAAGGTTTTCTATCTACATCATAAACATCACAAATAAAACGTGCAACTTTACCGTAATCACTGTCCCAAGAAAATACTAAAAATGTATCTAAATCTGGATATAAATACATATCACTTTCTTCGATACGAACAAAACCTTCAATAGAAGATCCATCAAACATCATATTGTTATCTAAAACTTTTTCAATTTGACTAACAGGTACTTCAACATTTTTAATTGTTCCTGTGATATCTGTAAACTGTAGACGAATATACTTAACATTCTCTTTTTTGATTATTTCTAATATTTCTTCTCTCTTTTTTGTCATTTTAAACTCCTTTTGAATTGAAATAAATTATTTTTTGTAGAATCTAGAAAGATCACCACGACCAATTGATTGTTCTCTACTAGCTCCACTTGGACCGATAAATATGTCGTTGTGAATAATTTGTCTAATTTTTTCAATGTTTGAAGATACTTTTTTGTTGTTTACTATTTCATCTACAGCTTTCATAGAAAAACCTTTATTGAGTAATTCTTTTATAGATAATAGTTTATCAACATCATTTATAGAAAAAAGTCTTGTATTTCCTGCTGTTCTCTCTGGAATTATTAAATTTTTTTCTTCGTAATATCTTATTTGCCTAGCTGATAATTGAGTTATTTTCATTACAACACTTATCGGAAGAGCTGGCAAATTTTTTTGAAAATTTTTAAAACTCATATTATTCACCCGTCTTTATATTTACAAAATATATTTTATCATAAAAAATATTAAAATAAAAACTATATGTTAGATTATTTAACATATAGTTTTCTTAAATATATTTTTGCTACATATTATTTGAGCAATGTTAATATTGTTATTTATCTATAAAATGTGATAAAATATATTTATTAAGTTAGGAGGATTATTATGGCGTTTGTTTTAAGTTTATTTTTAGTATTTTTAATTAGTTTTATTGCTATATTAGGAATATATGTTTTATTAGTTGCAAATAAAATAATAAAGAAAAAAAGAGCAGAAAAAATTTTAAAATTAATTGCTATTTATAGTGCAGTAATTACATTAATATATATTTATCAATATTTATATATATAGTAATGTTATTTAATAATAATTAATGTTTGGAAGTGAAAAATTTGAAAAGAGATTCCTTATTTAAAGGAACGTTTATATTGAGCATAAGTTTAATATTTACAAAATTAATTGGACTTTTATACATAATACCTTTTTATAAAATAATTGGTGGCGATAATAATATGATACCATTTAATTTAGCTTATAATTATTATGTGTTACTGCTAGAATTATCGTCAGCCGGAATACCTTTAACAATTTCCAAACTTGTTTCTAAATATAATGAAGAAGGTAATTATGCTAAAAGTAAAAGAATTGCAAAAACTGGTTCTGTAATACTTATGATTACAGGAGCAGTAGGGTTTGCATTTTTCTTTTATTACTCTGATTTTTTAGCAGCTTCTACTTTAAAAGCTAATCCAGCTAATCTATATTTTTCTGTAGAAGAAGTTTCCTTAGTAATTAAAACATTAAGTTTAGCAGTTCCTTTTGTTATGTTGAGTTCGGGGTTTAGAGGAGTGTTTCAAGGTCATGAAATTATGACTCCCTCTGCTGTATCTCAATTTTTAGAACAATTGTTTAGAATATTGGCAATGTTAATAGGTGCATATATTGTAATGGAAATTACAAATGGGAATATAGTATATGCAAATGCTGTAGCAACATTAGCTACATCAGTTGGGGCAATAGTTGCTATAATAGTATTATTTTATTACTATAAAAAGTATTATAAAAATTTAGAGTTTAATAAGAATAATACAAAAAATGAAACTAGAGAAAGTTTATTTAAAATTATAAAAGAAATACTTCTTGTTTCTTTTCCGTTTATGATTGTATCTTCTTTTTTTGCAATTTTATCAATTATTGATCAAAATACTATTATAGGTGCAATGGATGAATTAGGAAAGGCGAAAATAGGAGATAGTGAATTTAATTTATACAATAATTTAATAAATAAAATAGTTATGATTGCTGTTGCTTTAGCTCCTGCATTTACTGGGGCATTTTTACCTGCAATAACTAGATTATATGTTAATAGAAATTTAGTGGAATTGAGTAAACAAATAAATAAAGTAGTATTAGCTTTATTAATGATAGTAATACCAGCTTTAGTAGCTATGTTTATTTTAGCAGAACCATTATATATTTCGTTTTACGAGCCTAAGCATCGTTCTTTTGAACTTATGAGGGTGTATTTACCATTAGCATTATTATATTCGATTTATGGTATGACTGGAATTATAATGCAAGCGATAGATAAGCAAAAATTAAATGTTGTTATTATAATTATCGGGTTATCATTTAAGTATATTTTCAATACTCCTTTTATTTTACGTTTTGAAACAGAAGGAGCTATATATTGTTCGATACTTACTTATATATTAATGATTTTCTTAAATATAGTTGTAATTAATTTAGAAGTTAAATTAAAAATTAAACAGTTTGCTTATAATTTATTTAAAATATGTTTAGCTAGTTTTATTATGTTTATACTTGTAGCTGCTATTTATGATGCAACAAGTTCTAATTTTAATATTTATAATAAATTTGATAGTTTAATTTTATTAATTATATCTGGAATTTTTGGAGCACCATTATACTTCTTTGTTTTACAAAAAATAAAATTTATTAATTACTTATTTGGAAGAGAAGTTTCATTAAAGACTTTTTTAAGGAGAAAATAATGAGATTAGATAAATTTATTTGTTCTTGTACTTTATTTACTAGAACAGAAGCCAAGAAAATTATTAAAAAAGGTGTGTTAGTTAATGGAGTCGTTGTAAAAAACGTAGACTATAAAATAGATGAATATGTTGATAAAATTGAAGTAAATGGAGAAGTTTTAAATTACAAAAAATTTATTTACATAATGTTACATAAGGCTAAAAATATAATAACAGCAACAGAAGACAATTTTCATAAAACTGTAGTTGATTTATTAAAAGAAGAGGATAAAATATTAAATCCTTTCCCTGTAGGTAGATTAGATAAAGATACAGAAGGTTTAATATTATTAACTAATGACGGAGAATTATCTCACAAGTTATTATCACCTAAAAAAGATATTGATAAAAAATATTATGTTGAGGTAAATGGAGAATTAACATTTGATATACAAAACATATTTTTAAATGGCATTGTTATAGATGATGGATATAAATGTAAAAGTGCAAAATTAGAAATATTAAGTAGTGATAAAAAAATTAGTAAGGCTTATATTACAATATCTGAAGGCAAATTTCATCAAATAAAAAGAATGATGAGAGCTGTTGATTTAGAAGTTACATATTTAAAAAGATTGTCAATAGGAAATTTAGTTTTAGACAATAAATTAAAATTAGGTGAATATAGATATTTAACTGAAGAAGAAATAAATAAATTAAAAATATAAAGGAGAAATTGAAATGACAATAGATTTTAAAGCAGAAGTTTTGAAACATAAGGATGATTTAATGACAGATTTATTTGATCTGTTAAAAGTTCGTTCTATTTTAGGGGATGATATAACAGAAGAAACACCAGTAGGTAGTGGTCCAAGAGAAGCATTAGATATGTTTTTATCTTTTGGTAAACGTGATGGATATGAAACAAAATTAGTTGACAATATAGCAGGACATATCGAAATTGGAAAAGGAGAAGATTTATTTGGGGTTATTGGACACGTTGATGTTGTTCCTGTAACAGAAAGTGAGTGGGAAACACCGCCATTTTCTCCTAATATTCGTGATGGAAAAATTTATGCACGTGGAGTTTTAGATGATAAAGGTCCAACTTTAGCAGCTTATTATGCAGTAAAATTGTTAGATAAATTAGGTGTTGATTGGAAAAAAAGAGTTCGAGTAATTATTGGAAGTGATGAAGAGAGTGGATTTAGATGTGTTAAAGCGTATTTTGCAAAAGAAGAACAACCTAATTTAGGATTTACGCCAGATGCACTTTATCCTTTAATTTATGGAGAAAAAGCACAAGCTAATTTTAGGTATGAATTCCAATTTTCAAAAGAAGAAAATGGTATTAGTAGTTATAAATTAATTTCTTTAGAAGCAGGAGTAGCAAAAAATGTTGTTCCTAGTAAAGCTTATGCAAAATTAAATAAAATTGATGATAATGTTAAAGAAAAGTTTTCATTATTTTTAGAAAGTGAGAAACTTGAAGGAAATATTAATGACGATGAAATAGCAGTTTTTGGTAAAGCAGCTCATGGCTCTACACCTAATAAAGGAATTAATGCGGCAACTAAACTGGCACAATTTTTATACTTGTTAGATTTAGATATTAATGGAAAGAATTATGTAAAATTTATTTCTGAATATATTGCTAATGATCCTTATGGAGAAAAGTTAGGGCTTAAATATAGTGATAATGAGATGGGAGATGCAACGTATAATTATGGAATTTTTAAATACAATTGCGATGTTGCATTTATAGAAACAGATACTAGATATCCAGCTAAATTTAATTTAGAAGAAAAACTTGAAGCTGTAAAAATTGATAATTTTAATTTGAATTTATATTCAAGTAAATCTGCACACTACGTTCCAAAAGATGATCCTTTTGTAGAAACATTATTAAATACATATAGAAAACATACAGGAGATAATGTTAGTGAACCATTAGTAATTGGTGGAGGAACATATGCAAGATGTTTTAAAAAGGGAATTGCATTTGGAGTATTACTACCGGGGCGTGAAGATACTATGCACCAAGCTAATGAATATATGTATATAGATGATTTATTATTATCAGTAGCTATTTTTGC
>CAMBPW010000042.1 GCA_945869755.1 uncultured Gemella sp. | reverse complement strand
TTTGAGATAATATCGAATTTACACATCTTTCTAAATATCTTTCAACATTATAAACAGGAACTACTATACTAATCAATTCAAAATTATTCACTAATTACTTCCTCAACTATTTTTTTGTAATTTTCTATAATATAATAAATTTCTTCGTCCTTTAAATTAGTATGTAATGGTAATGTTATTTCATTTTTATAATAATTGTATGCATTAGGATAATCTTCAATTTTAAATCCTAAATTTTTGTACGCAGTTAAAAGTGGCAATGGTTTATAATGAACATTTGCACTTATTCCTCGCTCTGCTAATTTTACAATTATTTCATTTCTCTGCTCTAATGTTGCTCCCACTACGTGAGTTATATATAAATGATGTGATGATAAATAATTGTCAGCCTTATGTTTTAATGCTGAAATTTTTGTACCAATAAACGCTTCATCATATTTATCAACTATTTCATATCTACGTTTTAATAATTCAGGATATCTTTTAAATTGAATAAGACCTATAGAAGCAACAATATCCGTCATATTGCATTTATATCCTGGAATTACTATATCGTATTCCCATGAGCCTGCTTTCATTTTACTTAACGCATCTTTAGTTTGTCCGTGTAATGATAATATTTGAAATTCTTTATACAATTCTTCATTGTCAAAATTAGAATTTTCTCGCCACGTTACACTTCCACCTTCTGCAGTCGTAAAATTTTTTACAGCATGGAAAGAAAATGTACTAAAATCTGCAATACTTCCTGCTTGTAAATTATTATATACAGTTCCTAATGCGTGAGCACAGTCAGCTATTATTGCTATTCTTCCTAATTTTTCTTGATACTCGCTATTTGCTTTAAACAAATGTTTTTTATTTTCAACAATAGAAAATAATTTATTGTAATCACAAGGTATTCCTGCTAAGTCAACGGGTATTATCGCTTTAGTTCTTTCTGTTATTACCGAATTAACTTTGTCATAATCCATCTCAAAGCTATTTTCTTGAATATCAACCATAACTGGCGTTGCTCCAACATGACAAATTACACTACAAGATGCTGTATAAGTCATAGCTGGAACTATAACTTCATCTCCTTCTTTAATCCCTAAAACTCTAAGAGCTAACTCTAAAGCTGCTGTTGCTGAGTTTAAACAAACTGTTTTTTTTGTATTAGTATATTCAGAAAGCACTCGTTCTAACTCTTTAGTTTTTGGTCCTGTAGTTATCCAACCTGATTTTAATACTTCACTAACTGCTAATATTTCTTCTTCTGTAATATCTGGCGGCGAAAATGGTATATTTAATTTTGCCATATTATCCTCCTACTTCTTCAACACTCCAAAAAATGTTTTTATCATTATTTTAATATCTTCAATAAAACTAAAATTTTCTAAATAATATAAATTGTATTTCATTTTTTCAGGTAAAATTTTTTCAACGTAAGCATCATCTACTGACATACCTTGTTTAGTATATTTTTCTAATTCTGCATCTTCATCTTTATATGTTATACTTGCTGTTGATGTTACTCCTGCTGGCATTAATAAAGTTGCATACATTACATTACTATATCTATTTACATATTTGGCAACTTCTGGTCTAGTACCGACAAAACTCATATCTCCTAACAAAATATTTAGCAGTTGTGGTAATTCATCAAGGCGTACTTTACGTAATTTTTTACCAACTCGACTAATACGTGGATCGTCTTGTAAAGTTACTGCACTACCAATTTTATCTGCATTTTTTACCATCGTTCTAAATTTAAAAATTTTAAATTCTCTTCCATACGTTGTTACTCTACTCTGTCTATAAAAAACTTCTCCCTCACTATCAAGTTTTATCCATATTGCTATAAATATAAATATAGGAAAAGTTAATATTAATAATAAAATAGCTAAAACTATATCAAAAATTCGTTTAAATGCTAAAGATACTTTCTTTTTTTGTAATAATTTATAGTAATATAAAACTTCTTCCGTTTGAAATTTTTTATCTAATTTTTCAAATTCTATCATATGTCCTCATAAATAAAATTATTGTTATTATTATATCATAACTTGTATTTTTATGTTAATTCTAAATTTTTCATATACTCTTCAGAAAAATATCCATTATTAATAGTATATTCTGCAACTTCAAACACAACTATATCGGGATTAAAAATATCGTAGTAATAGTCCACATTAAAAATATTTTGATAGTTATGAATAGCTATATACTCGCTAAATCTACTCTTTAAGTACTTTTCTCGACCATTCAAATAACTACCTTGAAATACTAGTGCTTTAGGTAAGTTTTCTGATTGTTTTGAATTGTTTACTGTAACACTATATGTCGGAAAATTAGGATTTAACTCTAAATTAGAATATCTATCTGTTATATCAACATAATTTTCTTCGTTCTTTAATGTAAAAACTGGAGATTCATCATATATATTAAAACGAGATACTTTTAAAGTAGTTTGTATTTCTTTTGAAATGTCGAAATCTGATAATTCTAAAGTTTTTACATTAGGGAAATCATTATTTATATTGCTTAATAAATTATTTACTCCATAAAATGCGCCTAAATCATTCCAGTGTCCAGAATCATATATTTTATCATAAACATACTCTGTTTTTGATTTCTCTTTTAACAGTTCAGTATTATCTATATAATTAATTCCATTTAATTTTAACTTAGATTCTAACTGTTCTATCCACGTTCTATTATAATTGACACCAGATGGTAAATATTCTGTATACACTGATGTTTTTTCCGGATTTATCATCATATAAAATTTTCCACCACGTGATTCTACATAATCTCTTATTTCTATAATTGAAGAAACAAATAAATCGTGATATTCACTATAATTAATTTCATCACGCATACTAAAAAATACGTGTCCTTCTTGCCCATAGGTGTATGTTGGATGAACTAAAATATTAAATGCACGATTCATTAGTGCCGTATAAGTTTCAATTGCTAGTTCTCTTCCACCAATTCTATCATCAATATAATTATTAATTTTTTTTATATTTGAAAGTGAATTAATTTCAGGAAAATTTTCTAATTTTTTATTATCTATTTCTGAAATATAGTTTTCTTCTCTATTTAAAAATAGCAACGGAAGAAACATTAAAATTGAAATTAATATAATAAAAAATATTTTTAAATTTTTTATTTTATTCATCGTTTCCTCCTAGTTACTAAAATTGAAAATATAAAAATGGACTATACGATGAGTTTATCATAAATAATACCGTTAAAATAAATAGTATTAAATAAATAATTTGTTTCAAAATAATAAAAGCTAAGCTTTCTTCAGACCATTTTTTTAAATTATTTTGTAAAAATTGATTTTTACCTATAAACGCTCCTATAAAACCTATTACCATAATAAATAAAATTTTATTATTAAAATAGTATTCATAAGTAAAATAAATATTTCCTGCTGGCATACCTAAAATTGATTTATAGTATATCAATGCTTCTTGGAAGTCTGGTATCATAAATATTATCCAAGTAAATGATATAAAAATCATTAATACAAACCATCGAATTAATTTTGGTATTTTATTATAAAAATTTTTTGACTTACAATATCTTTCTGCAACTATAAATATTGCATGTGCAAATCCCCAAAACACAAAATTTAGAGTCGAGCCATGCCAAATACCTGTTATCATAAATACTATAAATAGATTTATATAAACGTTTTTTCTATTTCCACCTAATGGAATATAAATATAATTTCTAAACCATGTCCCTAATGATATGTGCCATCTTCTCCAAAATTCACTAAGAGATATTGCTGTATATGGAAAATTAAAGTTCTCTTTAAAATTAAATCCAAATAATCTACTTATTCCTATTGCGATATCTGAATATCCAGAGAAATCAAAATAAATTTGTAAGAAATAGCACAACATTCCTAAAATTGCAGTTATACTATCAATACCATTTGTACTATTTGTAGTTATATTTGCAACAGTTACTCCTAAAGAATCTGCAATAATAACTTTTTTAGCATAACCTATCATTATTTTCTCTAATCCACTAAAAAATAAATCAACAGAAACTAATCTATTTCTAATTTGCGGAGAAAAATCTTTCCACAAAACTATTGGTCCTGATGTGATTTTTGGGAAAAATGTAAAAAATAATAATACGTCTACAATATTTCCTGCTTTTACGTCTTGTTTGTAAACATCAACTAAATATGATATAGCTTCAAACATAATAAAAGACATACCTAAAGGAACTAAAACAGAACTGATTGTAAAATATTCAATATTTATACTATAAAATAATTCTATTACAAAAAATATGTATTTATAGTAACAGAGAATTAATACAACAATTATAATATATAAACTAAAAATTCTAGTTCTATACGATGATTTTTTAATTTTTTCTAATGTTTTTCCCATTACAAATATAACAACTGAAAAAATTACCAAATTAATTGTTGCTTTAAAACTAAAGTTAGCATAGAAATATAAACTAACTAAAATTAAGTATATGTTGTTGAGTATAGGTTTTTTTAATAAGTTTACTATATAATATCCTAACACGCAAAGTGGTAAAATAAAAAATAGAAAACTTGCAACTGTAAAAGACATTTTCCCTCCTAAACTTATGCAGTTAATTGCTACACAAGTTTATCTAACGTTATTCTGAATTTCAGACTCTTACTATTTTGTCTGCTAGATTTTATTGTATATCTTCCATATTTTCGTACAGAAATTAAATCTCCAATATTACAATTTTTTTCACCATTAGTTATTACTGTATGATTTACTTTAATAAACTCTTTATGTAACATCTCTTTAGCAGCACTTCGTGATTTATTTGTAATTTTTGACACTATATTGTCAAGTCTATGTGAAGAACTTACAATTTCTATTTTTTTATATTCTTTTGTTATATTTAAATTTTCTAAATTTCTAACTACAGAAAAGTTAAGAACAGCTTTTCCTATTCTACTAAAATTCATTATTACATATTCTGAAATTATTTCATCAGAAAATATAAAGATACTATCATCGTTGATGATAATATCTCCTATCCTATTATAATTAACACCAATATTATGAATTGCCCCTAAAACATCTTTATGTTTTATATTATGAAATTTAGTATTAAATTTAGCTTCTAAGCAGACAATATTAAAATCAATATCATAATATTCATTAGCAATAATTTTTGCTCTTTTTCTTTCAGCATCATCAAAACCACCAAAAAAATAAAGTCTTAAATTGTTGTAATTAACAATTTTTGTTAAAACTTTTTGTTCGATTTCTGTTAAAAAATATGTAATTTCATTTTTATTGTTATTAACATTAATACTATTTAATAATTCTTTTGCTACAGAGTATTCTTCTTTTGAAAAAATATTGCTATTATTTAATATGCTCATTAGAAAATTGACACTCCAAAAATTATAGAGTAAATTATCCTCTCAAGAAATCCTAACGTAATAATTGCTAATATCGGTGAGAAATCTACTCCTGCAACGGGCGGTAAAATACGTCTAAATAGTGATAAATATGGCTCACAAATGTCTTCTAAAAATTTAATAATAAAATTATTTCTTGCCATAGGAAACCAACTAGAAAATATGTAAATAACTAAAGATATTTCATAAAATCTAAAAACATAACTACTAACTTTATATAACCAAATTAAAAATGTACTATCTAGCAAACTAATATTCTCCTTCCGAAAACTCTCCTGCTACTTCCACACCTTTTGGCACACATAAATAAATTTCATCTCCAATAGTTTTTAATTTTGCATCCATAGAATAAATTCCACCAGAAACAAAATCTAGCAATCTATCAGAAGTTTGTAAATCTAATTTATTTAAATTTAAAATTACAACTTTATTAGCTTTAATATCATCAAGAATATCTTTACTGTCAGCAAAAACTAGAGGTTCTAATAAAACTACGTCTCCTTTTTTCCCTGCTAATCCTTGAGTTAAATTCACTGATTTTTTAGTTTCTCTAGGTTTTCTTACTTCACGTTCTCTATATTCTTGTTTTTCTGTTAATTCTTCTTCGTATATTTCATCTTCTTCACTTGAAAACATATTATTAAATTTTTTAAACATACTCATATTAAGCACCTCAAAATTTTATCTATCATCTCATTATAGCATAGAGATTTCAAAAATACTACAAAAAAATGTCTTTTAAAAATTTTATTTTTTATTCATTATTTTAATTTTTTTATAATAAAAAAGAGATGAATTATATTTTTATAACCATCTCAAATTATTTTTTATTTATGTTTCATATAAGGGAATAGTAATACATCTCTTATTGATGCAGAGTTCGTTAATAACATTACTAATCTGTCTATTCCGATACCTAATCCACCTGTTGGTGGCATACCATATTCTAATGATTCTACAAAATCTTCATCCATTTCATAAACTTCTTCATTACCTGCATCTTTTTCATCCATTTGTGATAAAAATCTTTCTTTTTGATCAATAGGATCATTTAATTCACTAAATGCATTTGCATGTTCTCGACGTACAATAAATAGTTCAAAACGATCTGTAAAACGACTATCTTCTGAATTTGTTTTTGCAAGTGGAGAAACTTCTACAGGATGCCCATAAATAAAAGTAGGTTGAACTAATGTTTCTTCAACAAAAGTTTCAAAAAATTCATTAATAATATGGCCTACTTTCATATCTTTTCGTACATGTATTCCATGTTCTTTAGCTAAATTATGTGCTTCTTCATCAGTCATATGTTGCCAGAAATCTATACCTTTTACTTCTTTTATAGCATCAACCATATGAACTCTACGCCATTTTGGTGTTAAATCAATTTCTTCATTTCCATAAATTATTTTTGTAGTTCCGTGTATTTCATTGCAAATGTAAGCAATCATATTTTCTGTTAAATTCATAATATCATTATAATCTGCGTATGCCTCATATAATTCTATCATAGTAAATTCTGGGTTATGACGAGTAGATACACCTTCATTTCTAAATGCTCTTCCGATTTCATAAACTTTTTCTAATCCTCCGACTATTAAACGTTTAAGCGGTAATTCTAATGCGATACGCATAAACAATTCCATATCTAGTGCGTTATGATGAGTTACAAACGGTCTTGCCGCAGCTCCTCCTGCGATGCTGTGCATCATCGGAGTTTCGACTTCTAAATATCCACGCTCATTTAGATAATTACGCATAATTTGAATAATTTTAGAACGCATAATAAATGTATCTTTGCTTTCTTTATTCATAATTAAATCTACATAGCGACGACGATATCTTTCTTCAACATCTTTAAGTCCATGAAATTTATCGGGTAATGGACGAAGTGATTTTGTTAAAATTTCAAAACTATTAGCTTTTACTGATAATTCTCCTACATTAGTTTTAAATAAAACTCCTGTAACTCCAACTATATCTCCCAAATCTAAAGTTTTAAACAATTCATAACTCTCGCCAACTTTATCTTCACGCACATAAATTTGTAATTGTCCACCTAAATCTTGAATGTGGGCAAAGCCTGCTTTTCCTTTACCACGTTTTGTCATTGTACGACCAGCAATAGTTACTTCAACATTTTTTTCTTCTAATTCTTCTTTAGAAAATTTATCAAATTCTTCTACTATTTCATTAGTTAAATGAGAACGAACAAATTTTGTTCCGAAAGGATCAATACCTTTCATTCGCATTTCTTCCATTTTTTCACGACGAACTTTCATCTGATCGTTCAGATCTTCCAAATTAAGATTAACATTTTCTTCTGTCATTGTTAATTCCTCTTTCTAAATATTCATTTATAAAT
>CAMBPW010000041.1 GCA_945869755.1 uncultured Gemella sp. | reverse complement strand
TTTTTGAATGAACCTAATATTCTATATATTGTGTCTTCTACACGATAAACTTCTGCTCCATAAGCCATCATTAAACGTGCAATTTTAACACTAAAATTCATTACATCTTTAGCTTCTTTTTTACTTGATATTATCAAGTCAATCCCCCTCTTCTCTAAAACAATATTTTAAAATTATATCATTTTTTTTATTATATTAATTCTATTTTCTAAAAATAAAATTTTATTTTCATCAACATTATTAGATTTTTTCAACTGAGAAATTATATAATTTATTTTCTCAATTTCTAAAGTCCATTTTTTTATAAATACATCTGATTTAGAAATAGGTAAAAATTTTCCAAATTCTTTTTCTAATTCAGTTAATTTCATTTTTCCATATTGTGCAACAATAATTTCGTAAATATGGCCATCTTCTTCTATTATATTTTCTTCTATTATGCTATAATTCAATTTTTCTAATTTTTCACGAACAAGATTACTCGCTACATTAGGTTGTAAAATAAGTTGTGGCTTGTTTATTAATTTATCTTTCCCACTTTCTAATATATCTGATATTAGCTTTCCTCCCATACCACATATTGTAATAACTTCTATATTATCATCAAGTGAGATTACTTCAAGTCCAGAGCCTTTTCTACAATAAACTACATTTTCTAAATTGTTATCTGTCACATTTTTAATTGAACTTTTATGCGGACCATCAACAACTTCTCCAGCAATTGCAAAGTTAATTTTTTTATTTTTTGCTAAATATATTGGTAAGTACGCATGATCACTCCCAATATCTGCTAATCTTTTATAATTAACATAACTTGCAACTAATTTTAACCTTTCGTTAATATTAAACATATATTTCTCCTATTAATCAAGAAAATCTTTACTAAAACTTGTAGTTATAATATTTTTCTTTTTGTAATCTTTCAAATTTAATTCTTTAACTACAGTTTTCCCATATTTTTTATTTATATTTTTCATAGCAGTTTTTACTTTTATAGTTTTTTCATCTTCCAAACTATTAAATATGTTGAGTTGTTCTTTTAGTTCTTCTTTTTTTTGTATTTCATTTAATGATACTCCTAAAAGTCTAACTCCTTTATTAAAACTATAATTTTCTAATACTAATTCCCAAGCATACTTAAATATTTCTTCTTCTGAATTTATATATGTAGCAATTTTTTTTGCTCTAGTTATTACTTTAAAATCGTTGAATTTTATCATAATTGAAATATTATTTCCTACATAGTTTCTGTTTTTTGCACGTTCAGAAACTTTTTTGGAAAGCTTTTGTATTTCATTTAAAATTTCTGAATCTTCTTCTAAATCTTTCGGATATGTACTAGAATTTCCAATAGATTTTCTATTTATTTCGTACTTTAATTTTCTATTATCATTACCTTGTGCTTTTTGTTTTAATCTTAACCCTTGTATCCCTAAAATGCTATTTAATACTACTTCATTAGCATTCGCTACATCTCCAATTGTTAATATTCCATGTTTTTTTAATTTTTCAGAAGATGATTTGCCACAACCGTGCATTTCTCTTACATCTAATTTCCATAATAATTCTTTATAATTTTTTTTATTTATTATTGTAAAACCTTTTGGTTTTTTCATATCAGAAGCCATCTTAGCAAAAAATTTGTTGTAAGAAACACCAACACTTGAAGGTAATTTTAATTCTATAAATATTCTTCTCTGAATTGTTGCCATAGTTTTTATAGGATCTTTTACATTTGTTAAATCTATATATGCTTCATCTATAGAAACTATTTCTATACATTCTGTATATTCTCTAACTAAATCGAATACTAATTTAGACTGTTCTTGATATATTTCAAAATTCGGTCTCATTAATTTAAGAGTAGGACATAATCTTTTTGCTTCTCCTACTCTCATTGTAGTTTTTATTCCATATTTTCTAGCTTCATAATTTGATGTTACTATTATACCGTGTCTTTCCTTAACTGCTCCTGATATTGCTAAAGGTTTTCCTTTTAGTTCGGGATTATATTTTTCTTCAACACTTGCATAAAAACAATTCATATCTATATGTGCAATTATTTTAGACATAATATAACCCCTCCTTTTTTATACTAATGAAAAATTAACTATTATTATTGGCTTTCTCTTTGTGTTATCATAAAGCAAGCTAGATAACATATTTCGTATCTCTAACTTAATTGCTGAGCAATCTCTAATTGATTTTATAGGATTTTTAATAATATATTCTTCTACTTTTTGTTCAGCTTCTCTAATTAATTCGGTACTTTTTCTTATATATACAAACCCTTTAGTTTGAATACATGGTTTACCTACTAAAGTTTTTGTTTTTTTGCTTATTGCATATGACGCTACAAAAACCCCGTCATTAGCTAATACTTTTCTATCTTTTAAAACACTTTCTTCTAAATTTCCAATACGTTTTCCGTCTATTAAAACATTTCCTACAGGAATATTATTTTTTATTACTCTTGATTTTTCGTTAATTATTTCTAATGTACTTCCTTTTTCAAGTAAATGTACATTTTCTTCTAAAACTCCTGTTTCAACTGCTAATTCAGCATGACGTTTTAAGTTTCTAAATTCTCCTTGTACCGGAATGAAATATTTTGGACGTAACATATTTAACATTAATTTTAATTCTTCTTTTGTTGCGTGGCTTGATGCGTGCAACCTTTTTGAAGTAGCTACTACATTAGCTCCTAATTGTACTAATAAATTTAATGTGTCATAAAGCATTACTTCCATAGTTGGCGAAGGAGTTGCTGCTACCATTACCGTATCCCCTTCTTCTATAGTAATATTACTAATTTTGTTTTCTGCTATATTTTTAATTGCTTCAATAGGTTCTCCCTGCTCTCCGGCAGATAAAATAAATATTTCATTTTTAGGATAATTTTTCAAATCTTCTATTGATATAAATTTATTATCCTCCAATTTTAAATATCCTAATTTTCTAGCACTTCTTATTGCGTCTTCTATTGCACTTCCTAACAATACAATTTTTCTATTTTGATTTAAAGCAGATTTTATTATGTGTGATATAGTTAAAAAGTTAGACGCATAACAAGTTACTATTAATCTTTTATTCGCTTTATAAAACGCTTTGTCTATTTGAATAGCTGCATCTTGCTCTGGTATGTTGTATCCATTTGTATTTGCGTTGCTAGAATCACTAAGTAAAGCTAACACCCCATTTTGTCCTAAGCGTGAAATTTCATACATATCAGCTCTATATTCTTTTGATACAGATTGATCAAATTTAAACTCACCAGTATATACTATTTCTCCTTGACTTGTAGTTAAAACAATACCTAATGAGTCTGGCATTGAATATGTAGTTTTAAAAAAAGAAACTGTTGTGTTATTAAATTTATATGCACTTTTATTATTTACATAATTAAATTTTAAACGTTTTTTTACACCTAATTTTCTTAAATTACTTTTTAGTAGTTCTAATGACAATTTTGAGCCAAATATCGGACAATTTATTTTATCTATAATATATGGTATTGCACCTATTGAACTAACATGACCATTACTCAAAAATATTCCTTTTAATTTATCTCTATTTTTAATAATATAACTTATATCTGGAATTACTGCGTCAATTCCTATCATTTCTGTTTCCGGGAACATTAATCCTGAATCTAGTAAAAACATTTCATTATTTATTTCTACTAAATACATATTTTTTGCTATTTCTTCTACTCCACCTAATGGAGTTATTTTTATTTTCTCATTTATTTTTTTTACTTTAGAACCCATTCTATCCTCCTTTTTTTATCATCGTTTTTATAGGCTCAAAATCTTTCCTATGTATTTCACAAATTCCGTGTTTTTGCAATCCTTCTAAATGTTTTTTAGTTCCATAACCCATATTATTTTCAAAATCATAATATGGATATTTTTTAGCATAATTTTCCATTATAGTATCTCTGTGCACTTTTGCTATTACTGAAGCCGCTGCTATTGATACACTTTTTTCATCGCCTTTTATTATACTATAACTTTTAATATTTTCTATATTTAATGGCATAGCGTCTATTAATAAAAAATCAGGCTTTATTGACAATTTTCTAATAGCTCTTTCCATTGCTATTTTAGTAGCATTGTAAATATTATATTTTTCTATTTCAATATTATCAACTTCTACAATACTATAGGCTAATGCTTCACTTATTATTTTTTTGTAAAGTTCCTCACGCTTTTGTTTTGATAATTTTTTAGAGTCTGTAAGACCTGGAAAGTAACTATCTTTTTTTAATATTACAGCAGCAGCTACTACTGGACCTGCTAATGGCCCTCGCCCAACTTCATCAATACCACATATATATTTACATCCTAAATTATAACATTTTTTTTCATATTCTGTTCTTTTTTCATATTCTTTTTTTAATATTTTTTCATTATTTAATTTTTTATAATAACTAGATAAGAGTTTTTTTACTCCACTTCTTTCGTCTAATTCTAATTCTGTTAAAAATTGCTCGGATACATTTTCTTGGAGCAGAATTTCTTTTATTTCATTAATTTTTTTCATTTAAAATCCCTTTATAGTTATCAAGTGTTATACAGCCAAATTTTTGTGTTCTAAAATCTTGAATTAATAACTTAATAGTGCTCTCATAATCATAGTCGCCTCCTATTAACTTAAATCTTTTTTTAGCTATTTGTTCCATTATAAACAAATTTTCATCTTCTAAAGATACGTTAATATTATAAACTTTATTAAGTTTTTCTAAATAATTTTCTTTTAAAAATTCTATCAAATATAAAGCAACTTCATCAAGTGGTGTAATTTCATCTTTTATCGATCCTATTAAACTTAATTTTTTACCAATTTCTTGATTATCAAATTTTGGCATTAATATTCCTGGTGTATCTAAAAGCTCAATATCTTTATTAAGTTTTAGCCATTGTTGTTTTTTTGTTACACCTGGTTTATTTGCTGTATTAGCTATATTTTTCCTTATTATTTTATTAATAAAAGTAGATTTTCCTACATTTGGAACTCCTATTACCATTGAACGAATAGCACGAGGTTTTATTCCTTTTTCTATCATCTTATTAATTTTTTCTACTAATTCTTCTTTTGCTTTTGCTATAACTTCGTTTAAATTATTACTATTTTTAGAATCGGTATAAACTACTACATACCCTTTTTCTTCAAAATATTTTTTCCATTTATTTGTTTCATATTTATCACATAAATCTATTTTATTAAAAATTATTATTTTCTTTTTCTCTCTTACTACTTCATCAAGGTATATATTATGAGAAGATAACGGACATCTAGCATCTACTATTTCAAATATGATATCCACTTGTTTTAATTTTTCTTTAACTTCTCGTGTAGCTTTTGCCATATGACCAGGAAACCATTGAATTACCATAATCTATTCTCCTAATATTTTTATATCTTTACTATTATACAGCTATTTTATATTTTTTTCTACCTTTCTTTAAAAACAATTAAAAATAACCTTAGAATAATTATTCTAAGGTTAAAATATTTTTATCTAACTTCTCTTATACGAGCTGCTTTACCACGTAAATTACGTAAGTAATATAGTTTAGCACGTCTTACTTTACCTTTACGTACTACTTCTATTTTTTCTACTTTTGGAGTGTGTAATGGGAATGTTCTTTCAACACCTACACCATTAGAAATTTTACGTACTGTATATGTAGCAGAAATTCCACCACCACGACGTTTAATAACTACTCCTTCAAATTGTTGGATACGCTCACGTCCACCTTCAACAATACGAACGTGTACTACTACCGTATCTCCAGCTTTGAACTCAGGAATATCAGTTCTTAATTGTGATTTTGTAATCACTTCTATTAATTTGCTCATTTTTTTCTCCTTATAATACAAAATGCTCATTATTAATTTTTCTTAACAGAGGAACATCGTAATTAATGCCATAGCATCTTAAAAATTATATCACTATATGTGCATATATGCAACACTTTTTTTAATTATTTAGAAATTATTTTTTTGTTACAAACTTCAAGAGCAAATTCTGTTGATTCCAACAACTCTTTGTTGTTTTTAATTTTCCTTATATTAAGTGCTTTTTGAAAAAATTGTTTTGCTAATATATAATTTTGTTGTTCAAAATAATTTTTTCCTATATGTTGAAATAAAAAATCTTTATGATTTGGAAAATTTTCACAAATACAAAGTAACTCATCAAATAACTTATTTGATTTAACAAAATTATTTTGCCATTGATAAACTATTCCTAATTTAATTTTATTTAAAAAGACTTTTAATTCATTATTTTCTTTTTCATAAAAATTTATTACTTCAAGCAAATAGTTCTCACTTTTTTCTAACTCTCCTAGTATTCTTAAATATGGAGCTATATAAGACTTATTTTCTATACTAATATCATCTTTATATTCACTAACATAAGATGTCATTTTTTCTTTATCAACAGGAATTTCTCGTAAACTTTCATCAAAATAATATTTTAATTCATCCATAATTTATTTGTGTGATGATTCACGATATTTTAATGGTGTTATATTTTCTAGCGTTTTAAATATTCTTATGAAATAACTCGTATCAAAATATCCTATATAATCCGAAATTTCTGAAATTGAAAAGTCTGTATTTGCCAATAAATATTTCGCATTAGAAATTCTTTTATTATGTATATAATCAACTATACTAAAATCCATTTCTTTATTGAATATAGAAGATAAATAACTTTTATTTACACCTAAATAATCACTTACGTCATTTAGATTAATTTTTTCTCTAATGTGATCATTTATATAAGATATACAATTT
This sequence comes from uncultured Gemella sp., assembly GCA_945869755.1. GTDB lineage: Bacteria > Bacillota > Bacilli > Staphylococcales > Gemellaceae > Gemelliphila. The sequence continues at coordinate 1,334 of CAMBPW010000041.1, read as the reverse complement.
CTTACTACTTGTTGTTTATTTTTATAACGTTCTTTATCTATAAGTAGACAATAACTTCTTACTATATCTGTAGATAAATCGCAATTATCTAATCTATTTTTTATATTTATCCACAATGCATTTACATCTAAAATATTTGCTTCACTTCCGATTAATGCAGCATGTAATATATCATTCATATAATACATTTTAGCTCTATTATTGTTTTCTTCTATATTTTGTGAAAAGTATGAACAAGATTTATTTTTCAAATCACATATCATCATAATTTTTGTAATATCTCCTTGAACTACAGCAGATATTATTTCTGATTTGAATTTTTCTTCTTCTTCTAAAATTTCTTTTACTAAATGTTTTTTACTACTATATGATTTCTTTATATGTTTCACACTTTCATCTGTGAATATAGCAACTTCATTAATATAATCTATTTCTTCTTTATTAGCTATTAGCTCTAATAAATAATTAAATTTCTTTTTACTAATAACAGGAATAGAATATAAAGTTTCAGCTATTTTCTCATCAATATCAATTCCTTGTTTAGCAAGAACTTCTTGATAACTTTCTAATGATATGTGATTATCAAAGAAAGAATATAAAATTATATATTTATCTTCAATTTCACTAGGAATAAATAATGTGAAAAGTCCTATAGAACTATCCACTTTAACTAATTTTCCATTAGAAAGTTCTCGTATTATTTCCTGTTTTATTTTAGTTAAAAATCTAGTAATAACTTTTGTAATTTCAGAATTCCCAACAAAAATAGTATCAATATTTCTATTAAATTCTGAAAATTCTCCATATATAATTTTACCGTCAATATTTAAAATATCTTTTATTCTATTTATTTTATTTATATCAATAAACATAATATTCCTTTCAAACTTTTAATCTAAAGTAATGTCTCTTCTAGCATTTACAATATAAGCAACTGTCATAAAAAATACAGTATAACTTAATAGCATAATTAACAATGATGTAGAATTAAGTTTAAACACTTCTTCCATAATTTTTTTAGAATCCGATACTGAAAAATATTGAGGTAAGCCTTGTAAATTAGTAAATAAATATTTAACATATTCAAACTTGTCTATTATTAAAAGAGAAAGTTGGCTAATTAAACTACCTGCCAATACCATAAACATTACTATTACTAATGATAAAATTTGTGTTTTAAATAATACACATATTAAAAGAACTAATGAAATATAAAATAATACTAACCCAAAAGTTGATATATACGTAATTCCAATTTGTTCATAAAGTACACGATTAAAATTATCTTCTGCCAATTTTTCATACCATACTGTATGAATATTTATATGATTTTT